>VGOF01000029.1 GCA_016875975.1 Chloroflexota bacterium
GTGGCTCTATTTTCGAGTGGGATATCCGCTCTCACAGCTATAACTTGCTGAGTGCGCTGGCAAGGCGGCCCGAAGCCTATCACCGAGTGCTGACTGAGCCACGTCCCGAAAGCAGGGCTGGGGAAAGCGGTGTTATTCCCAGCATACATGATGCTATAACTGTGAAGGACCAGTCCATTTCTCGTTTTCTAGCCTATGATAAGTATCCTAGGTCGAGCCTCCTTGACCATTTCTTAAGCCCCAGTACCAAACTGGAGGATTTTGCCAGCAATTCTCATAGGGAATTGGGGGACTTCATTACCCAGTCCTACGAAGCTTTGGTGAAAAAGAAGAGCGGCAAAGTCGTGGTCTCGCTATGCAGGGCAGGGATTGTCGATGGCGAGGATGGCGTGGCAACTATTGAAGTGCGGAAACAGATTCACCTGGTTGAGGGTCAAGAAAAGCTGGAAGTGCATTACCAGTTGAAGAACCTTGGTGGTCCGCCAGTCCAAGCTGCCTTTGGCAGTGAATGGAATTTCAACTTGCTTGGTGGTGGACACAATGAGCAAGCTTATTACAAGATGCCCGTAATCACTTTGGATGACGAGCACCTCGATTCTTGGGGCGAGCTGGAAGGCTTGAAGAAAATTGCCTTGGGCAATAGACATCTGGGGATTGAATTAGAGATGATGGCATCGCCAGCAATTACCTTGTGGCGTTTTCCTGTGGAAAGCGTCTCTAACTCTGAAGGGGGAATAGAGAGAATATACCAGTCAAGCTGCCTGCTTCTGTTGCTGCCAATCAGTTTAGCGGCTGGTGAAGGGGTAAGCCTCGACCTTATTTGGACAGTTAGAACCGCACCAACGACGAGTTAGCTCGACTATAGCTGCTGGCACCTGGCTTCATCTATAAGGCTCAGTGCTCCCATGTTTATCATCTTTTGGGCCAGAATGTCCCCGAGTTTTTCAGCCTCTGTGGGAGTATCTTCTATGGAGCAACGCAAGATTTTGGTGCTGTAAACGCCTGCTACCATTCCGTCTAACTTCAGGATAGTGCCTGCGATGCTGCCCAAGGCGGTTATGGGTGCACGGCAGCCTCCTCCCAGGGCTTTCAGGAATGCTCGCTCAGCGGTTATGCAGTGCCAGGTCGGCTGATGATTCAAATACGACATTAAGGAGCGCATGTCCTGGTCATCGGTGCGTATTTCTATTCCTAAAGTTCCCTGGCCTACCTCAGGGGTGAAATGCTCAGGAGGCAAGTACTCGGTTATCTTTTCTTCCCAGCCTAGCCGTATGAGGGCAGCAGCGGCCATGATTATGCCATCGTAATGGCCTTCCGAAAGCTTTCGTAGACGCGTTTCGATGTTGCCGCGGAGGTCTTGTATCTTGAGGTCAGGGCGGTAAGCTAAAACTTGTGCTGCACGTCTGCGGCTGCCGGTGCCTACTATAGAACCAAGGGGAAGCTCAGCCAGGTTTGCCCTATGGGATATAAAGGCATCCCTGAAATCCAGCCTTTCCACCACCGCACCTAGCATAAGCCCTTGAGGAATTTCGGTAGGCAGGTCTTTTAGGCTGTGGACAGCCATGTCGATTTTGCCATCTTCCAACGCTTTTTCTAGCTCTTTGACGAACACGCCTTCTCCTGCAAACCTCTCCAGAGGGGTATTGTCCTCCTGGTCTCCTCTTGTTGTTATCTCTACCAGGCCGAATTCGGTGTCGGGTGCAATTTGCTCAAGATTGTCCAGCACTGATTCGGTCTGGATTATGGCTAGTCTGCTTCCGCGGGTGCCGATGGCTATTCTGCGCCTCATTTAAGGCTCTTTCGTGTCTAGCTGGAATAGCTTGCCTACAAGCTTGACGTTTTCTTCGCTAGTATTGGCATTCTCTTTGAGCCATTGGATTGGGTCGTGTAGCAGCTTTTGCACTATTGCTTTGGTCATGGCTTCTACGTTCTTCTGCTCCTCCGGTGAAAGCTCTCGTAGCTTTTTCAAAGTACGGGCGAGCTGTGCCCTGCGTATATTCTCTGCCTTGGTAGTAAGTCTGCTGATTATAGGCTCGGCTTCGGCAGTTTGCCACCAAGAAGCGAATCGCTCCATCTCGAAGTCTATGATTCGCATAGCGCTATGGATTTCCCTCTCTCGTTGCTTACGGTTAAGCTCTGAAACATGTGTCAGGTCATCGATGTCGCAGAGGAAGACGCCTTTAACTTGCCTGGCCTCAGGTTCTACGTCACGCGGAACGGCGATGTCTATTATAACCAAAGGGCGATTGATCCGCGTCGCTATGGCTGTTTCCACAGTTTGCCGGTCCAGTATGGTATGTGGTGCGCCAGTGCAACTGATAATGATATCGCACGTTGCAAGCTCGGTGCTTAAATTGGATATATTTATAGAGTGTCCGCCCAGGGCTGCTGCCAGTGCTGAAGCATTTTCTTGCGAACGGCTGGTAGTGGTAATTTGACAGACTCCCTTCTCTTTTAGGGCTTTGGCTACTAAGCGTCCGGCTTCTCCTGTGCCAATCACCAGCGCTTTGCAATTGCTGAGGTCGCCTATGGCCTGCGCCGCCAGGCTTACGGCAACTGAGCTTACGGATAGTGCGTTTTTACTAATGCCTGTCTTTTCTCTCACCCGTCTACCTACTTGAAGCGCATGGTGGAAAATATTGCGCAACGGCTGCTTCACCATTCCCGCTTTTTCTGCTTCTTCAAGTCCTTGTTTTACCTGTCCCAAAATCTCAAATTCTCCGATTATCATGGAATCAAGCCCCGATGCTACCTGGAATAGATGTTTCATCGCATCCTCGTTCTCATAGCGGTAGATATAAGGCAACAACTCGGCATCCGACGTTTTTGCCCAGTCTCTTAGAAATTCCACACCATTTGAAACTTGGGTGCGGGCAATTTTGGCAATTGAATACACTTCAGTCCGATTGCATGTTGACAGTATTAGGCCTTGCTCTACATGTTTTCGGAGCATCAGGAGGGCGTTAGCTATCTGGTTGCTGCTCACTGCTAGCCTTTCTCGAACTTCAACGGGCGTAGTGCTGTGATTCACCCCGACAACATTGATTTGCATCTTGCTTGCCCTAGTACTCATGACTCCTTTTGCCCCAGCTTTCTCAGTTTATCGAGCATGATGTCTTTGGCTTCTTGGACTTTATCTTCCCTTAGCAGTCTGGTAAGTGCATCTAGCCTGAGGACCTCCTGCCAAGCTTCGTTAGCTAAGGCAATTCCTTCTTGTCTCAGCTGGTTACGCACTTCGCTGACGGTTTCGGCCAGTTTGCCATATTCTTCTCCAAACTTATTTTCCAGTTCGGTTCTGATTTTTCTTGCCAGTGCTGGGCTTTTCCCGGATGTAGAGACAGCAATGATAATGTCGCCACGTTCGAGCGTTGAAGGCACGATGAAATCGGAGTGCTCTGGGGTGTCTACGACGTTGACCAGCACGCCTTGCTTTTTAGCATCAGCGGCAATCCGTTCGTTTGTCTTAGCATTGTCGGTAGCCGCAATGACGATTAGGGCACCTTTCACGTCTGTGCTGTTGTAGCTCTTGGTTCTTGACTTTATCTTTCCCCCTCTTGCCAACTTGCTAAGCTCCGGGCAAAGCTCCAAACCTACTACCTCAACGTTGGCTGCATGCTCTAGGAGTGTTTTCACCTTGCGCAGGGCGACCTCGCCTCCACCGACCACCAAACATTTCTTGCCCTGTACGTTCAGGAAAATTGGGTAATAACCAGAAGACTGGGCGTGGTTTTTCATACTAAATACCTTACTCTTGTTTTCTTAATCTCTTTGGTGCTGAAGAGAATTATCGAATTGCCAGGGTCAAGTCCTGCCTCCTGCGACACCTGGCGGGCTAGTGCCTGGCATTTCTCTCTGGTGTCTGCGTGTATCATGGCAAAGAGGTTATATGGCCAGAGTTCCCCTGTCCTTCTCTGGTAACAATGGCTAACGTCAGGAAAGGCAGCTATTTTTTTACCTGCCGGTTCCACCAGGTCGGGAGGAACTCGCCAGCAAGTCATGGCATTGGCGGTGAATCCTATACTATTGTGGTTTACCGAGGCGCTGTAACGTCGCATAATTTTGCGTTTGATTAGCGTCGCGCACGTATCAAGAAAATCATTTATATCCATTGATAAACTGGTTGACATAAAGTTAAATGGGTGCAGGGTCAGGGGTAAATCCTGCTGCAGTTCATTGATAACACGGCGGTCGGTGGAGGAGAAATTTGGGCTTTTGCCCCTGGAGCTGGTAGGGATGTGTCCTTTTTTTGACTCCTGCTTCTTGGCTATGCCAAGACCAAAATAGGCGCCTATCTTGAACATCTTTATTGCTGGTAAGTTGACCGTGGCATCGGCTTTGAGTATGTTACCTAGCTTCAACACCTTGTCATCCATGTCATCTTCAACGGGCAGGGCCAGGGTAAACCAGAAGTTGAACTTGTGTTCGCGCAAGTAGCAGTGGCTTACCATGGGATGAGTAGCCATAATCCTGGCGGTTTCATCCAACAATTCAGTTTGCACCTGCATAGCCACCAGGGTAGTCTGGTAGCCCAGCAGTTGGGGATTGAAAACGGGACCTATCATGCGGATAATCCCGGCATCTTTGAGCTTCGCCACCCTCTGTATTGTCTCCTTGTCCCTGATGCCTAGCTCTTTTCCCAGTTGAGCAAACGGTTCTCTGCTCAGTGGGAATTCAGACTGAATGATATTGAGCAGGTTTTTGTCGATATTGTCCAGTTTCATGGTTAACTTGACCTTGCAGGCACACTTCGTAGTGCCAGCGGTTGGTAAATACAATATGGCTCTTCTTGCAGGTAATCACCTGTGGCTTCGTAAGCCCTGGCACGGCAGCCGCCGCAGACCCTCTTGTATTCGCAAACCCCACATTTCCCCTTGATATTTGAGAGGGCTCTAAGCTCATGGAACAGGGTCGAATTCTCCCAGATATCCTTAAACCCTCGTTCCCTCACGTTGCCAGCTTCCACATCCAGATAGCCGCAGCCTTGTACTCTGCCCCGGTGTGAAATAAAACAAAAGGAGATGCCGGCCAGACAGCCGCGCGATGGCACAATCCTGCTGCTGTGTCCGGCATGGCCTGTATTTCCCGATTGGGCTGACTGCTGCGTTTTATCCTCTTGGTTTCTCTGCCTTATTATCCGCAGATAATGAGGAGCATCGGTGGGCTTGAAGAACATCCTGTCACCAAGTTCCCTCTGCCTATCATAGACCCAGTTCAATGTCTGTTCGTATTCCTGTGGCGACATCTCGACTTCTGCCAGTCCTTTACCGCGTCCCGTTGGCACCAGCATAAAAGGATGGAAGGCGACTGCTCCTATTTTCAATGCCAGGGCTAGCAGCTCGTCTAAGTGCTTGACATTCATCTTGGTGATGGTGCTGTTGATTTGAACCTCTATTCCTGCCTGGCGTGCCCTAGCTATCCCTGCTAGGGCTGCGTCGAAAGCCCCTGGCTGGTTGCGGAATTTATCCTGTAAGCCCGGATTTGGGAAATCGATGCTGATGGCTATCCTGGACACCGGTATCTCTTTGAGCCTGGCTGCCAGCTCTTCGGTCAGCAAAGTCCCGTTGGTGCCTATGACTACTCTCAGCCCACACTCAACGGCATGTTTCCCAATTTGTTCCAGGTCTGCCCGTAGCAGTGGCTCACCTCCGGTGAGTATCAGGGTAGGCTTGCCGATGTCTGAGATTTCGTCGACCAGATTGATGCATTCCTCGGTAGAAAGCTCATCTTGGTAGGTGATACTGGCAGACGATGCCCGACAGTGGGCACAGAACAGATTGCAGCTTCGGGTTATCTCCCAGGCCACCATGCGTAGCTCTGGCTTAATCGCCTCTTGCTTTTCGGGTAGCTTACTCATCATTTGCTTAATCCGATCTCGGCATCGGTTAAATAACAGGCTGGGTCTTCGGCCCAGATATCGTCGTACACTGCCTCAGCCCTCACCCGTAAGTTGCCGTTGCATAGGTCGAGGTATTGGCACCTGGCGCAGCGCCCCTTGAGCAGGCCTTTTCTGTCCTTAAGTCCTTTCATTACCTGGTCAGAGGTATCCATCCAGATGTCGCCGAACTTTCGCTGGCGCACATTGCCTAGCGAATAATGCTGCCAGAACTGGTCTGGGTGGACATTGCCGATTTCATCTACTGCCCCAATGCGTATGCCGGAGTTATTGCCGCCATTGGCTCTGAGCAGTGCCAGCACCCTCTCTGCCCTTGCCGGGTCTTGCTCTTTAAGCCTGAGGTAAAGATAGACACCGTCGGCATGGTTGTCCACGGTCAATATCTCCTTCTTCTGCCCGCGCCGATAGAAGTCCATAGTCCGGTTGCAGATCAGGTCTATTACCTCTCTGCTTTCTGCAGGGCTGAGGTCGTCCTGGCTCAGATTGCTGCCGCGGCCCACATAAGCCAGGTGATAAAAACATACGCGGTCTATGCTCTCTTTCTGTACCAGGTCGAATATGGCAGGAACCTGGGAATAGGTGGCGCGCGCGATAGTCAACCTCAAAGATACCCGTTGCCCCAGTGCCACGCAGTTGCGTATGCCCTGAAGGGTGGCTTCATAAGCTCCGTCCTTGCCCCGGAAAAGGTCGTTCTTTTGACCTATGCCATCAAGGCTGATACCCGCCTCAGCAAAACCAGCATCTCGTATTTTCTGTGCCTCGTCCCTGGTTATCAGGGTGCCGTTGGTGGACAGGACCGTTCTTATTCCCCGGCTGCGGGCAAAGTCGGCAAGATCGAATATGTCTTTTCTGAGCAGAGGCTCTCCTCCTGAGAATAGCAATACGGGCACGCCAAAATCTGCCAGGTCGTCGATGAATGTCTTTGCTTCTTTGGTATCCAGCATCTCTGGCGGGTCCTGACTACCAGCGCTGCTGTAGCAATGAACGCAGCGCAGGTTACATCTTCTGGTGCAATTCCAGACCACAATGGGCCGGGATGGCTTGTTCTCGGATGCAGCCCTGTCCTGGTTGCCATAGCGAAGTGTATCGCCTGGCCCTATGGCATCGCATAACAACCTGGAGATGGATATCATTTTTCTACTTTTTCTCCCGGTATTGCTGGTATGCCGCTACCATGGCTATGAGTGTCTCATCCAGGATGTGGTTTAACAGCGGTATAGCCTCCACCGCCCGCTCATTGAGAGCCTCTCTTCTTTTCATCAGGTCGGTAGCTGCGTTCATCACCGGATTTCGATGTAACATGAAAGTCTCAATGGTCTCTGTGAGCGATAGCCCCAGCAATGCCGCCTGGTTGCCGAAATCGCCCCCGACATTTCGGACTCGCTCCTCAGTTTCGCTGCGCTTTGCTGGTTCTGTTAGGTATTTGATGACCAGTTGCAGCAGTTCTCTGCCGGATTCTGCCAGATGTTTTTGCATCTGGGTATCCAACTTGTGATACCAGGATGCAGAGCTGAAGTATGTGTGAGCCACTTGCCGATGTTGTGGGGGTGTACTTTCTATGGAGCTAACCAGGTCTTTGAGGCCGTGTATCCTGTGTTGCTTGCCCATAAAGCTGCGAAGCTCGGCCTTGTCATAGCGTCGGTGCCCTCCGGGTGTTATGAATGCCCTGACCTTGCCTTCGTCAGTCCATTGTCTCAGCGTAGCCTCGCTGACTCCCAGCATGCTGCTGGCTTCGCTGATGCTGACCAGAGTCCGCCGATGTATTGACTTGCTGTCGTGAAGCGACTTGCCCATGGTGCCTGCTAAAATCTACAGAAATCTACAGAATTTTGCAAATTTTAAGTGTGTTGATTCCTTTAGAGGCTGCTTGAAATCTCCTTTGTGCTATAATGTCGGCCACATCTTGGCGGTACTGTTATCGGAGTAGATATGAAGCTAACTTGTGAAGAAGCGAAGCATATCGCCTTGTTGGCGCGCCTAGGCATGAGTGAGGCTGAGGTTGAGAAGTTCATGGTGCAATTGTCCCACATCCTGGAGAACTTCGAGATACTGAAGCAGGTGGATACCAGCGGCCTGTCTCCGACGGCCCAGACGGTTGCTTTGCAGAATGTCTTCAGGGCAGATGAGCCACAGCCCTCTTATCCCGTGCAGGATGTCATGGCCAATGCTCCTCAGCGGGAAGAGGATTTCTTCAAGACACGGCCGGTACTGGAATAAAAGCTATGGATGACCTGCACCGGCTGACTATAAGCGAAGCTCATCAGCTTCTTAAGGGGAAGAAAATATCCTCTGTCGAGTTGACCAGGGCTTGCCTGAAGCGCCTGGCTCAAGCTGAGAAGAAAGTCCATGCCTGTGTCACCGTCTGCGCAGAAACAGCTCTGAAGCAGGCCGAGGAGGCCGACAAAGCCGTAAGCGGTGGCAAAGTGCAGCCCCTGACTGGTATCCCTGCTATCATCAAGGACAATATGTGTACCAGGGGCATTAAGACCACCTGTGCCTCCAGGATACTGGAGAATTTTGTTCCTCCCTATAATGCCACCGTTGTGGAAAAGCTGAAGGATACAGGAATAGTGATTCTGGGCAAAGCCAACATGGATGAGTTTGCCATGGGGTCATCCACCGAGAATTCGGCTTTCTTCCCCACGCGAAATCCCTGGGACTTAGACCGCGTCCCTGGCGGCAGCAGTGGCGGCTCTGCGGTGGCTGTGGCTGCCGATGAGGCTATTTATGCGCTCGGCTCGGATACTGGCGGCAGCATTCGCCAGCCTGCTGGTTTCTGCAGCGTGGTGGGCATGAAGCCAACTTATGGTAGGGTTAGCCGTTTTGGCCTGGTGGCCTTCGCCAGCTCCCTAGACCAGATTGGCCCTATCACAAAGAATGTTGCTGATTGTGCCCTGGTGATGAATGTCATCTCAGGTCATGACCCGCACGACTCAACCTCTGTCCCCGATCCCGTGCCCGACTATATCAGGTCGTTGGTTCCAGACCTGAAAAAGCTGCGCATCGGCATCCCCAGGGAGTATTTTGTGGAAGGGATGCAGCCAGAGGTACGAGTGATAATGCAAACTGCCATTGCCAGGCTAGAAGAGCTGGGAGCCGAAGTGGATTGGGATGTTTCTTTGCGTCATACTAAATATGCCCTGGCAGCCTATTACATCCTGGCTCCATCCGAAGCCTCTGCTAACCTGGCCCGATATGATGGTGTCAAATATGGTTTTTCCTACCAGGATACTAGCAGCATGTGGGAGGCCATGGAGAAGACCAAGCAGTTCGGCTTTGGCGCCGAGGTTAAGAGGCGTATCATGCTGGGCACCTATGCTCTGTCTGCCGGCTACTACGATGCCTACTATCTCAAAGCTCAGAAGGTGCGTACCTTGATAAAGCAAGAGTTCGACCGTGCCTTCGAAAAATATGATGCCTTGGTGACTCCCACTTCGCCTACTGTGCCTTTCAAATTGGGCGAGAGGGTGGACGACCCGGTGCAGATGTACTTGAGCGATGTCTGCACCTTGCCCATAAACATCGCTGGCATACCGGGCATTTCCATACCCGCCGGCTTTGTTGATGGCTTGCCTGTGGGAATGCAGATATTGGGGAAGCATTTCGACGAGGCAACGCTGCTGCGCATTGCCTTTGCCTACGAGCAGGCTACCGACTGGCACAAACAGAAACCACCCCTTTAGCCACCGTGCACAGGTGAGGAGAGGCAGCTACTCTGCTATAATGTAGCTTCAAGGAAGATAGAGGTTCGTTATTTATTCGGTGAGGAGGCGACATGAAACAGATATTTGAAGCCCTGGAAAAAGACGCTCGGCTTACGCCGCAGCAGATTTCCACCATGACTGGTATGCCGGTCGCCGAGGTGGAAAAGACGATAAAAAAGGCAGAGAAAGACCGCACTATACTGAAATACAAGACGGCTATAGACTGGTCCAAGCTGGGCGAGGAGCAGGTTTGGGCGCTGGTGGAGGTGAAAGTAGCCCCTCAACGTGATGTCGGGTTTGATGCTATAGCCGAGCGCATCTATCGCTTCCCCCAGGCCCGCTCGGTCTACCTGGTATCTGGAACCTATGACCTGGCCATACTGGTGGTGGGCAAGACTATGCAGGAGGTCGCCGTCTTTGTCTCGGAGAAGCTAGCGCCGTTGGATACAGTCCAGAGCACGGTTACCCATTTCATACTCAAGAGGTATAAGGATGACGGGGAAGTCCTTGGTGGTGGGGAGGGCATGAAACGGTTGGCGATTACTCCCTGATAGGCCCTGTCCCTGTATCTCGCTGAGTGGAGGTTCTCTTGTCTAAGAGCAGCCCAATTCAAGTAAATACTACTCGCAGCTATATCTCCCAGAAGGTTAGCAGGACACCGCCTTCGGGCATCAGGAAGTTCTTCGACCTGCTGTCTGGCATGGAAGGCGTGATTTCGCTTGGCGTGGGAGAGCCTGACTTCGTTACCCCATGGCATATTCGGGAAGCTGCTATTTATTCTCTGGAAAAAGGCTACACCATGTACACCTCTAATAGTGGTATGCCGGAGCTGAGGCAAGCGCTTTCAGAGCACCTGTCTGCTCGTTATGGCTTGAACTATGACCCGGTCACCGAAATCCTGATAACTGTAGGCGTCAGCGAGGGGCTTGACCTGGCGCTGCGGGCTATACTCGACCCCGGCGATGAAGTCATCATGCCTGACCCCTGCTACGTGGCTTATCCCGCCTGTACCGCTCTGGCTGGGGGCGTAGCGGTAAGGGTGCCCCTGTTTGAGGAAAACAGCTTTGCCATAACTGCCAGGGATATCGAAGCACGTATAACTCCTCGAACCAAGGCGATATTGCTTGGCTATCCTGCCAATCCTACTGGGGCAGTCTTGCCCAAAGAGGAGCTAGTCCGCATCGCCGAGTTGGCCAAGCGCCATGACTTGCTGGTTATCTCCGATGAAGTCTATGACCGTCTTGTCTATGGCGTGGAGCATACCTGCATGGCCAGCTTGCCTGGAATGCGGAAACGCACCATCCTGCTGAATGGCTTCTCCAAGGCTTATGCCATGACCGGCTGGCGTGTGGGCTATGCTGCCTCCGACCCGGAGATAATCAAGTTCATGACCCGGGTTCACCAGTACACCATGCTTTGTGGCCCCATAATGGGGCAGATGGCAGCTATCGAGGCTTTGAAAGGTGGGAATGAAGAGGTAGAGGCCATGTTGCGGGAGTATGACCAGCGCCGCAGGGTTATGGTGCAGGGATTCAGAAATATCGGTCTTTCCTGTTTTGAGCCTAAGGGTGCTTTCTATGCCTTCCCTTCGATAAAGGGCACAGGCCTGAGTTCGGAGGACTTCGCCGAGAAGCTGCTGCGTGAGGAGAAGGTGGCTGTGGTTCCTGGCACTGCTTTCGGCGAGTGCGGTGAAGGCTATATTCGCTGCTGCTACGCCGCCTCTATGGCCGAAATCGAAGAGGCCCTGAAACGCATGGGGCGCTTCATCAAAAAGCACCGCCGCGTCTAATTGGACTGCTCCACCACCCTTGTCGTCCTATCCACTCCCTGTCATTCTGAACGCAGTGAAGAATCCCTTTCCCCATTCGGTCATTGCGAGTCCCGATTGTATCGGGACGATTGTATCGGGATGACGAGGCAATCTCATAGCCCCTTTTCCCATCATTGTTAACTCTGCCTCGGCGGGACGTGGTAATCTCCCCTTCTCGGCAGTCGATAGTCGGCAGTACGAGCGACGAGTCCCGAGCAACGAGCGAGGAATCCTGCCTCTCGCCTGTTGTCTATTGCATCTTGCAACTTGCAACTTGTTTCTTATTTAGCTGTCACCAGTAAATCTTGACGGATTTTACTATCGCCGGCCGCACAAAGAAGGAGCGCTCGTCTTTCCCCCAGCTTTTGCTATAGCCCGCGTAGTAGCTATAGTCGGTCGATTCAGCGTCTTCGAGAAGTATGGTTCCGTATTCCTTACCCTTCGCCACGTATGCCATACGGTCCTGTCCTATTGGATAAAACAGCTTGTATAACCACTCCTCGAAA
>VGOF01000030.1 GCA_016875975.1 Chloroflexota bacterium
AGGCAGCCTGGCCAGCAAGAGCATGCCCGTGAGATTCCTCGTCCTTACCGCGGGCTCTCTCATGAACATCATTCTACCGATATTCCTGCTCACCATAAGCTATATGATCCCTCACGATGTAATACAAGAAAAGGTACTCATAAAAGACGTAGTCCCCGGTTCACCAGCGCAAAGCGCAGGAATCGAGCCTGGAGATATTGTCCTCAAAATAGACAACCGCCAGGTTATCAACCGTGCCGACGTCAGCTATCTCATCCATCTCAATCTCGGCTCAGAAATAAATATACTACTTCAAAAACAAGACCAGAGCTTGAAAGAAATAGTGGTAAAACCACGATGGAACCCACCTGCAGGACAGGGAGCCACTGGTATCACCATCACTGGAACAGAAAGCACCAAAGTCAGGGAATCCTACCCAGTTTGGGAAGCAGCTCCGCTGGGTATACGCCATTGCTGGGAGATCCTCGTTCTATTCAGAAATGAAGTCACAAGCTGGTTCGTCAGGCACACAGCTCCTAAATTGACTGGGCCGGTAGGCATTGCCACTATCACCGGGGAGGTAGCCAAAGGCGGCATCAGTCCATTGCTGGAATTCGCCGCTCTTATTAGTATAAATCTGGCAGTAATCAATCTATTCCCCTTCCCCGGCCTGGATGGAGGCAGGCTCGTTTTCCTATTCATAGAATGGATCAGGCGCGGAAAAAGAATACCCCCCAAGAAAGAAGGCCTTGTACACCTGATCGGCCTAATCACGCTGATTCTTCTAATTATGGCTGTAAGCTATTTCGACATAATGCGCATCATCCAGGGAGAAAACTTGGTGCCGTGACAGTCCGCCGTCGCTCCAAATCCATCAGAATCGGGGATGTTACAATAGGCGGTGATGCCCCTATCGCGGTTCAGTCTATGACCAAAACTGACACGAGAGACATACGTGCTACAACCGCACAAATCAAGGAGCTGGCCAACTGCGGCTGCGAGATCGTCAGAATAGCTATCCCAGATACAGAAGCCGCAAGTGCCCTTCCGGCCATCAAGAAGAATAG
Source organism: Chloroflexota bacterium (assembly GCA_016875975.1). Taxonomy (GTDB): domain Bacteria; phylum Chloroflexota; class Dehalococcoidia; order GIF9; family UBA5629; genus VGOF01. The sequence continues at coordinate 1,047 of VGOF01000030.1, forward strand.
CCCCATCCCTATCATAGCTGACATCCATTTTGATTACCGTCTCGCCATAGCTGCGCTCAAATCTGGGGCTGACGGACTACGTTTAAATCCTGGCAACATACGCGACCCGAAACAAATTGCTCAAGTTGTCAAAGCCGCTAAGGAAAGACAGGCGCCAATACGCATCGGGATAAATGCCGGAAGCCTACCACCAGCTCAGAAGAAATACGCTTGTGTAGCTGACCACATGGTAGATGCAGCACTGCAACAGACCAGCCTACTAGAAAGCCTGGACTTCGATTTGATGAAAATCTCACTCAAGGCTTTCGATGTACCTACCACCATCCAGGCTTATAGGTCAATAGCCGCGAAAACCCCTTACCCCTTGCATCTCGGCATAACCGAGGCCGGCCTTCCCAGGACCGGTGCAGTCCGCAGTGCCGTAGGCATTGGCATACTCCTATACGAGGGTATAGGTGACACCATCCGCGTTTCCCTTAGCGCAAACCCCTGTGAAGAGATAAATACCGCCTTCGAGATTCTAAAATGCCTCAATCTTCGTCAATACGGCCCTACTCTGGTAAGCTGTCCAGGATGTGGTCGCTCAGAAATAGACATCATCGGCCTAGCCGAATCTGTAGAACAAGGGATGAGAGGTATCCAAAAAGCAATAAAGGTTGCAGTCATGGGCTGTGTGGTCAACGGCCCAGGCGAGGCTAAGGATGCTGACGTGGGCATCGCCTGCGGCAAAGGCAAAGCCGCCCTCTTCAGAAAAGGCAATGTCGTGGGTACAATAGCAGGCGAAGCCAATTTCCTGTCAGCTCTGATGACTGAAGTAGAACGCCTTTAGCATCAGAATTACCAGAGAGAATACACTAAATCATAGAGGTTAAGGACATGCGCTTTTCTAGGCTTTTCGGCAAGACACTGAAAGAGAAACCTTCAGAAGCTGATAGCATAAGCCACCAGTTGCTGCTCAGGGCAGGCATGGTACAACAAGTAGCTACCGGCGTGTATTCCTACTTACCCTTGGGATGGCGTGCCCTCAAGAAGATCGAGCAAATTATCAGGGAAGAAATGGACAAGGCAGGTGGGCAGGAATTGATGATGCCCACGCTTCAGCCGTTCGAACTATGGGAACAATCAGGAAGATATCCTTCCTTCGGCAAGACATTATTCACCATCACAGACCGCAAGGAACACATGTTAGTCTTGGGACCTACGCACGAAGAGGTCATTACCGACCTCGTCCGCCGCTTTGTGCAGAGCTACCGTGACTTGCCGTTACTACTCTATCAAATACAAAACAAGTTCCGCGACGAGCCGCGCTCACGTGGAGGTCTGCTGCGTGTCCGCGAGTTCATTATGAAAGACCTGTATAGTTTCCACGCCGATGAGGCCAGCCTGGATCAAACATATCAAGATATGCTACAAGCCTATGCCAATGTTTATAACAGGTGCGGATTACCATCAGTAGTCGTAGAAGCGGACAGCGGTGCCATAGGTGGCAAAGAATCACATGAATTCATGCTGATCGCCGAAACGGGCGAGGATGAGATAATCCACTGCCCAAAATGCGGGTATGCTGCCAATGTGGAAAAGGCCCAAATGACCAAGCCAAAAGCAGAAACCAATGCCCTGCTACCTCTCGAAGAGATAGCGACGCCGAACATTAAGACCATCGAAGAGGTAGCCAAATATGTCGGTATTCCTACCAGCCAGACACTCAAAGCAGTATTCTATTATGCAGACGGCCAAGTGGTATTTGCAGCCATAAGAGGAGACCTGGACATCAATGAGGTGAAACTCAAGAACCTGCTAAAGGCCATCGAACTGCGTCTAGCCACAGACGAGGAAGTCAAAGCAGCAGGGTTGGTGGCTGGTTCAGCATCGCCAATAGGCATAAAAGGAATCAAGGTCATCACAGATGACTCGATAACCATGGGGGCTAACTTTGTCGCCGGAGCTAACAAGCCAGATACTCATCTCAAGAATGTGAACTACCCTCGTGACTTTCAAGTTGACCTGATGGCCGACATCGCCCTCGCTCACCCCGGCAATAGTTGCCCCAAATGCCAGGCCAGGCTCGCCTCTAAACACGGCATCGAGGTAGGCCATGTGTTCAAGCTCGGTACTTTCCTCAGCGAAAAACTAGGCGCCAGCTTCCTCGACCAGAATGGGACTGCACGCCCTATCATCATGGGCTGTTACGGCATCGGTTTAGGCAGGCTGCTGGCTGCCGCCGTGGAGCAAAACCATGACGAAAAGGGCATCATCTGGCCCATAGCCATCGCTCCTTATCACATCTATCTCTGTTCACTGCAAACAGACAACAGCGAAGTCAGCACTGCTGCAGAGAAAGTGTACAATGACCTTACCAAGGAGCACCTCGAGGTGCTTTTCGATGACCGCGCGGAATCCCCGGGCGTTAAATTCAACGATGCTGACCTGCTGGGTATCCCTTTGCGCTTGACTGTCAGCCCCCGCACGCTCCAGCATCAGAGTGTAGAAGTGAAGTGGCGTAACCAAAAACAGGCACAGCTTCTACCACTCGACGAAATAATTTCCAGGGTGAAAGCCCTGCTTAGTCAACCGCCGCATTGAACTCACGTCTAACATAGCCGAGGGACCAAAGGGCGCAACACTAACCAGCAGCGCGTCGCCAGTTGTGATACCTGTAGACCACGGACAATGCCTTAATGGCCCTCTCAGCAGACGGATAGACGGGAACATTATTTGATTCCAGTGCCTCGATAAAGGCATCAAGTGACTTGTCCGGTGCAAGTCGCCACACTGCAACTGGAATACGCGCATCTTTGCCCAAAAGGAAAGGCTTGCAAGCAGTCTCCGGGTCAAACATCATCCCAAGCGGTGGTAAGCCAACTACCATACAATCCACACCTGCGTCTCCAATCATGGATTCAAAAAGCACATCGTAAAGGCCACGCCAGCCATGAAATTGGGCACACACACCAAGGTCAAAGGAGTTCAACGGTATTTCCCATGGCGGGAAAACAGCCTTCATCTTGGCATAAGCATTGCTGCCAGGTTTAGCCAACGAAAAGCCATGCTGCTGGGCGGCATCGATAGCTATGACACCCTCCCCACCAGATAAAGAAGCTATTACTATTCCGTTACCTCTAGGCGGAGCCAGAAAACCCACGGCTTTGGCAAAATCAAAGAATTCCTCCACGGTGTGCGCCCGAATTGCCCCGCACTGCTTCAACAAAGCGTCGAATACAATATCGCTCTCTCTAGCTACCGAACCAGTATGAGAAGCAGCGGCTTTAGCCCCAGCAACACTTCGCCCCGACTTAAGAACCACCACAGGTTTAACCCGCGTGGTATCCTTCAAAATCTGGACAAACCGCTTTCCATCCCCCTTTACAGTTTCAATATGTATTGCTATTGCCTTAGTGCTGTCATCACCAGCCAGATACTCCAGGGCGTCAACTTCGTTTATGTCCATCTTGTTGCCCAAATCAAGAAGTTTGTTGACACCAAGATGGAAATCACAGAAAATCCAGTTGAGTCTTGGGTCATAGAAGCCAGATTGGAAAACAAGAGAGACGCCCCCAGCGATTATCTTCCGAGCAGGCAAGAAACTTATCACCAAGTTGTTCTCAGAGTTTATAGGACTGAGCGCATTAGGCCCTACAGCCCTGATTCCGTTCTCCTTCAGCAGCCGAGCCATTTCGGACTGCTCCTTACCGCCGAGCTCTCCGGCATCTGAAAATCCCCCTGAGACAACAACCACACCCCCCACCCTCTTATCCACGCATTCTTTCATAACATCCAGGGTCATGCGAGCCGGAACAGCAGAAACAACCAAATCCACCTCAGCCCCAATATCTCTCAAACTTGCATAAGCCTTCAGCCCTACAATCTCATCGGCATTGGGATTGACTGGAAATATATTACCCTTAAATCCAAGCTTGACCAGATTATCAACGAGTCTATAATTGACACTCATCGGCTCTCTGGAAGCACCCACAACAGCCACACTGGTTGGATAAAAGAAAATATCCAGAAAATGCGGACTAGACACGCGCCATCACCTCAGTCATATATCGTGGCGAACTGCAAAAGTCACAGAACAAAGCTAGGCCCTTAGAGAGGCCCCTAAATCGCGCTCCAGCTTATCAAGTATCTGCCGCTGGACCTTGTCCACTTCCTCATCTGTCAGAGTGTGGGTGAACGACTGGTATACAATCCTGACAGCTATGGATTTCTTGCCAGATGGCACCTGTTCTCCAATATAAAGGTCGACGGGTGTCACCTGACTGATCAAAGAAAAATCCTTTATAGCTGAATATATCTGCTGGTACATTATCGGCTCGTCCACTAACAAGGCAACATCCCTGGTAGTGCTCGGATACCTTGGAGTAGGTTCATACTTCATAGGCTTACCAGCCAGGGAAAGCAACTTCTCCAGGTCGATCTCAAACAGGAAGGCGGTATCCGAAAGGTCGAAATTCCGGCAAGCCCTGGGATACAGTTCTCCAACTACACCCAGTTTCTCCTTGCCAACATATATATCGGCAGATACCCCAGGACACAGCGTTTCATCATTGCTAGCCCGAAAGTCACCGGCCAACCGTAGCCTTAACAAAAGTACCTCTACTACACCCTTAGCAGCAAAAAAATCAATAGCTTCTGCCTTTCCCTGCCAGGATAGCCCCCGTTCCACGCCACTGAGCACACCACAGAGCATCTCTTTCTCATAAGGCAGAGCACCTTCTCTAGGCAAGAAGATCTTTCCTATCTCAAAAATCCTTATACCACCTTCCTGATGTCTCTGATTGCGAGCTAGAGTTGATAGCACATTCGCCCGTAGAGTTGTGCGAAGATACTCATAGTCCTTGCTCATAGGATTGGCCACCCGGACCAGAGCCAACCCGGCCAGAGTACGCTGCGGTGTGAGCTTGCAAAGCACTTCCTGATTTGTCAGCGAATAGGTTAGCACCTCCTGGAAGCCACAATTGACCAAAACGTCTCGTAGCGTTCGCCTCAAATCTAGCATCGGATTTAACCCGCGCTCGGGAATTGGTGCGCTCAGCATAGTAGTCGGTATATTATCGTAGCCCAAAATGCGGGCCACCTCTTCCACCAGGTCAGCAGCACAAGTCACATCAGTACGCCACCACGGGACACCAACATTAAACTGCAAAGGGTCTTCAGTATGCCCACAATCAAACCCCAGTGATTCCAACGCCCTTTTGATTTCATCAACCCCCACCTCCATACCCAGAAGCCTCCTCACTTCAGATATGGCAAATGAGATAGGCTTTCTCTCCTGTTTGCCTGGATAGGCGTCGATGATGCCCTTAGCCACACAACCACCAGTCAGTTCCGCCATCAATTGGGTGGCACGCTTTAACGCCATCAGCGGCAGTTCTCGACTCAATCCCTTTTCAAAACGTAGCGAAGCCTCGCTGCTCAATTTAAGGGCAAGGCTTCCGCGATGGATAACCGCTTGATTAAAATTAGCTGACTCTATGAGAATATCAGTAGCATTTTCGGTTACCTCTGTGTCCAGCCCCCCCATGATTCCGGCAACAGCCACAGCCCGTTCACCGTCGGCAATAACCAGAATTTCTGGGCTTAGTGCTCGCTCCACCCCATCCAACGAAGTGATGACTTCGCCTTTAGCTGCTCTGCGCACGATGATTTTGCGGCCACGTAGTTGGCTGTAATCAAAGGCATGTAGAGGTTGCCCATACTCCAGCATCACATAGTTGGTGACATCCACAATGTTATTGATGGGACGCATGCCGCTGCTTAGCAAACGCTGCTGTATCCATTGAGGAGAAGGACCGATTTTCACACCTGTAATCAAGCTGGCACAATACCGAGAGCACAGCGCCGGCTCAACGACCTCAACCGAAACCATAGAACCTGTAGGATTCCCTGCTTCCTGATAACAAACCTCAGGAAGCCGCAACTTGCCTCCAGTAAGAGCCGCCACTTCTCTGGCAATGCCAATGACAGACAAACAATCAGGTCGATTTGGAGTTATATCCAAATCCAGAACGGTATCGCCGAGATATTCGGCCAGGGGCTTACCTACAGGCGCATCCCCAGGCAAAACCATAATCCCTTCGTGGCTATCGGAAATCCCCAGCTCCTTCTCAGAACAAACCATGCCCTCAGACGCAACGCCGCGTATCTTCGCCGGCTTCAGCTCCACAACCTTACTGCTATGGCCATCGATGAGACGAGCACCCAATTTGGCAAAAGCTATCTTCTGACCAACTGCAACGTTGGGTGCTCCACACACCACTGTCGTCCGCTGTTTCCCCAGGTCAACCGTCACCAGGCGCAGACGGTCAGCATTAGGATGAGCGTTGACCTCTACAACCCTAGCAACAAATACATGCTCCCAGCTCTCGCCGACAACTTCGGTGCTACTAACCTCTAATCCGGCCAGAGTCAGTCTCTCGGTAATTTTCTCCAGCGGCACAGATATATCAACATAGTCACTGAGCCACCTAAGCGAAACCTTCATTCACAAACTCCCAATGAAAAGTCCTCGCCACACTCAAAATTGACTCAAGAACCTGAGGTCATTGGCATAAAAAAGACGGATATCATCTATCCCATAGCGTAACAAGGGAATGCGCTCCACCCCTATACCAAAGGCAAATCCCGAATAGACATCCGGGTCTATATTCACACGTCGGAGAACGTCAGGATGCACCATACCAGCACCTAGAATCTCTATCCAACCGCTGTTGCCGCAAAGCCGGCAGCCAGTACCACCACACTCAAAGCAATCAATTGCCACCTCTACTCCCGGTTCCACAAAGGGGAAATAATCACACCTGAACCGACATTTCCTGTCCTTACCGAAGAGGCATCGAGCGAATTCAAACAGGGTTCCCTTCAAATCGGCCATAGTTATGTTTTTGTCCACAGCCAACCCCTCAACCTGGTGGAACATCCACTCATGCGTTGCATCAGTAGCCTCGTATCGATAGACACGCCCAGGGGCAATTATCCGTATTGGCGGTCTCGACTTCTCCATCACCCTGATTTGCACTGGAGAAGTATGAGTCCGCAACAACATCGGCCGAATTCCGCTTTCCTTCTCATAATCTATCCACAAAGTGGCAAACATATCGCGGGCGGGATGATCAGCAGGCATATTAAGAGCTTCAAAATTGTAGTAGTCCCATTCCACATCTGGCCCTTCGGCAACCTGAAATCCCATCCCCCCCAGAATACCACAAACCTCCTCAAGTACCTGCGTGGTCAGATGCAAGCGTCCAAGATTAAATGGCTTGCCAGGCAGAGTAACATCAAGGCTCACCATCCCCAGAGAAACAACAGAACCCTCTTCAAGTTCCCGTTTCTTTTCTTCGAGACTGGTTTCCAGAGTTAGCTTGATTTCGTTGGCGCGTGCTCCAACAGCGCGTCTCTCTTCCAGTGGCAAACTCGCTAGCGAACGCAGAATTTGAGTGAGGTTGCTCTTTCTGCCCAAAAAACGAACTCGCCAAGCCTCGAGTTCTTTGGAGTCACTGACTTTGCCCAGCTCCTCAGAAGCTTTCGAGGCAAGCTCTTCAAGCTGATTCAGCACCATATCGTGATTCTGAGGGAACTAATTCTTTAGTTTATCCTGGGCTAATGATAGAAGCTTGGAGAAACTGGCCGGGTCGCTAACCGCCATTTCTGCCAGTGCCTTGCGATTTATCTCGACGTTAGCCTTAGACAGACCATTGATGAACTGGCTGTAAGAAAGTCCACCGGCCTTGGCAGCAGCGCTGATTCGCGTAATCCACAACCGCCTCATATCGCCTTTGCGCTCACGACGATGGCAATAAGCATAGTGCAAGGCATGTAACAGAGACTCATGTGCGCGCCGATAGAGCTTATGCCTGGTGGCTCTATGTCCCTTGGTCAGCTTCAGAACTTTCTTATGTCGTCGGCGGGTAAGTACGCCGCCTTTAGCTCGTGGCAATTCATTCCTCCTGGATTACTTTAAACCGTAGGGCATCAGCCTCCGGAGCCTTGGCCTGTCTGGCCGCTGGGCTTCGATCGTCTCGTCAAAAAGGCCCCGAGTCCTGGCTGGTTTTTTTCGCCTTAGATGGCTCTTGCCACCCTTGACTCGCATAATTTTACCGCTCCCTGTTATATGAAAGCGGCTTTTGGCACCTTTATGTGTCTTTAATTTCGGCATTTATACTTCTTCCTTAACCTTTGGCTCCTTGGCCTGAGCTTGCTTCGCTGAAACAGGAGTGAGCACCATATTCATAACCCGGCCTTCTACTAGAGACAGACTTTCTGCAGAGGCAGAGCCATCAAAACTCGCTACGTCTTTTAAATCTTCCGCTACTTTCCTCAAAGCTCTTATGCCGAGTTCTGGATGGGTCACCTCACGACCCCGAAAAACTACGAAAACCCTTACCTTGCCACCCTCCTCCAACAGCTTCCTGGCAATCTTGATCTTGGTCTCGAGGTCATGCTCCTTTACGCGAGGCCTGATTCTAATTTCCTTGAGCAGGCCGGTTTTTTGGCCTTTCTTCGCTCGCCGCTCCTTCTTCGTCTGCTCATACCTGAATTTGCCATAGTCTAACAGGCGGCAGACGGGCGGAGTCGCTGTTGGGGAAACTTCCACCAAGTCAAGATTCTTCTCATCGGCAATCTGAAGCGCTCTCTCTATTGGAATCACACCCAACTGCTCCCCTGCTTCGCCGATGAGCCTTACTTGCCTAACCCGGATCTCTCGGTTTACACGTAGCTCTTTAGTTATGTTTTTCTTCTACCTCCATGCTACAGACAGTCGGTCGCAAATATATCATATTGGCTCGAATAAATCAAAGCTTGTCCGTAGCTTTGGTTGCAATTACCGATTTTGCCCTGCTGATGAACTCAGCAATCGGCAAGACTCCTACATCCTCGCCATTTCTCAGTCTGAGAGAAACCGAAGATGAACTCATCTCCTTATCGCCGATAACCAGCATATACGGAATCTTGTTCAACTGCGCCTCTCTTATCTTCAAATTCATCCTCTCTGAGCGTTCATCAACCTGTACCCGCATGCCGCCCCCCCGCAGTTGATTCGCCACTTGATTCACATAGTCCAGGTGCCGGTCAGCAATAGGAATTGCCACCACCTGAACTGGAGATAACCACACAGGAAAAGCACCGGCATAGTGCTCTACCAGGCATGCCATGAACCGCTCCATGCTTCCCAGCACCGTCCGATGCACCATTACCACCTGATGCTCCGCTCCATCATCCCCAATATAATTCACATCAAAGCGTTGCGGCAAATTGAAATCAACCTGTATGGTAGGCCCCTGCCATAATCGCCCCAGGGCATCCTTGAGCTTCACATCTATCTTAGGCCCATAGAAGACGCCCTCTCCCGGGTCGATTTCATATTCTATATGAAGGTCTTCAAGCACCTTGCACAGCGCTTCCGTTGCCATCTCCCATACCTCCAACGTACCGGCATACTTCTCCGGCCGTGTTGATAGCATAATCTGGTATTCATCAAAGCCAAATGTCCTCAGCATAAAGCGCGCCAGCTCGACTGCCTGCGTCACCTCATCCACAATCTGGTCCGGTCGGCAGAAAATATGAGCATCGTCCTGAGTAAAACCCCTGACTCTGGCCAGACCATGCAACACCCCCGACCTCTCATAGCGATAAACCGTGCCCAGTTCAGCAAAGCGCATCGGCAAGCTGCGGTAGCTACGTAATTGAGTTTTATACATAAGTATGTGCCCGATGCAGTTCATCGGCTTCACCACGTATTCCACTTCATCAATCTGCATTGGTGAGTACATGCTGTCACGGTAGAAATTCCAATGCCCGCTGGCTTTCCACAGGTCCACCTTGGATATATGCGGCGTGAACACGATGTCATAGCCGCGCTTCCTGTGTTCCTCTCGCCAAAAGTCCTCAATCAACTGGCGCACGGTACCGCCCTTGGGATGCCAGTGCACTAGGCCCGGCCCAGCTTCCTCATGGAGGCTGAAAAGGTCAAGCTCCTTGCCCAGCTTTCGATGGTCTCGCTTAGCCGCTTGCTCAAGCCGTGCCAGGTAGCTCTCCAGCTCGGCTTCAGTATCAAAGGCAACACCGTAAATCCTTTGTAACATGGGGCGCTTCTCGTCGCCGCGCCAGTAGGCGCCAGCAATACTGGTCAGTTTGAATGCCTTCACCTCACCAGTTGAATCCACGTGAGGCCCACGACACAAATCAACGAAGGAACCCTGCCGATAGATGCTCACTTTGTCGTCGGGCAGTTCCCGAATCAGTTCAACTTTGTAAGACTGAGAGGAAAAAAGCTTAAGCGCTTCCGGCTTATCCATCTCTTCTCTGACAAAAGGAAGACTGGCAGCTACAATCTCCTTCATCCTGGCTTCTATCTTGGGCAGGTCATCGGGAACTAGCGCTCTGGGCAAGTCAAAATCATAGTAGAAGCCGTCCTCTATCGCTGGCCCGATTCCGAACTTGGCTTCGGGAAACAGCGATTGTACCGCCTCAGCCATTATGTGTGCGGCAGAATGCCGCATCTTCTCCTGCCTTGCCTCTTGTTCTGCAGTAGACATTGCTATTCCTCTTCTACATCAAACAAAAACCCCACGCTACTTAGAG
>VGOF01000031.1 GCA_016875975.1 Chloroflexota bacterium
CAGCTCCACCTTTGACGGTTTATGGGGATAGGCTTCGGGTTTAAGTAATGCCTCGACTAAAGCCGGTTGCTTGGACACTCTACCTACACACTTTTTGCATGAGGCTGTCCGAAAAATTAATTGTTATCGCGAGGAGCCCCGATGCAATCGGGGCGACGTGGCGATCTCAGCCAAGGCAGATGCCTGTGCCCTGCAGAGATTGCTTCGCTTCGCTCGCAATGACAGAAGTCTCACAATGTTATTTCCGGACAGCCTCTGCTCTGCTGACTGCTCATCTTTGAGCAGAAGACTTCTATGGGATGTTCTTTTAATTTTCCAAACTGAACAATGGTCTGGCGATATCGCCCGCTGAGTACTTATCACCTGAGAACACACCAGCACTGGACATCTTCACCTTCTTGCCGATGATGTCACCAGTTACTTTGTCAGGCTCTACTCCCACCAGGTTCCCCATTATCCAGGGGCCTTCCTCAAGTTCTACCAGTGCCACCACGTAGGGACACTCCGATTCTCGTCCCTCGGGCGCCACGAAGATAGAGGTGAAGGTCTGAACCTTCCCCTTGCCCCTAAGCTCTATTATGTCAAAATCTGTGCTGCCGCATTTGGCACAGGCTATCCTGGGGCTTGCCGAGATTTGCCCACATTGCTTGCATTTCAAGCCCAGAAGCTTGTTCTGCTTCAGCGCCTCGTTATAATCCTTAAATCTCAGTTTATGTTCCATTTTAGTCTCCTTCAGAGTCAAATGCGTTTGCGCTAAAAGCCTTTCTTGAGGATTACGTTGACGATGGTGCCGCCGTCACCGCCGAGGGTGTCGGTCATGCCTATCTTGGCACCTTCAACCTGCCTCTCGCCGCATTCGCCTCTTAGCTGCTTGGTTATCTCATATACCTGGGCAGTGCCAGTAGCGCCTATGGGATGTCCTTTTGCTTTAAGGCCGCCAGAAGGGTTGACCGCTATCTTGCCACCAATCTTGGTCTCGCCTTTCTCCACAGCCTCAGCAGCCTTACCATAGTCGAAGATTCCCAGGCTCTCCAGGGCGATGAGCGTGGCGATGCTGAAGCAGTCGTGAAGCTCGATGACATCTACATCTTTAGGCTTGATTCCGGCCATGTCGTAGGCTTGCTTGGAAGCCAGCTCTCTAGCCCTGATACGGGGCAGATATTCCTGCTGGCTGGCCAGGTTGCCACCCGATGCCTGCCCAACTCCCGCCACATACACCGGCTTGTTGGTCAGCTTCCTTGCCTTTTCCTCCGAAGCCAGTACCACGGCTGAAGCCCCATCGGTGAAGGGACAACAGTCATGGAGCTGCAAAGGATAAGCCACCATAACACCCTTCAGCACATCCTCAACAGTTATCTCTTTCTGAAATTGCGCCTTGGGGTTACGGGCACCATAGTAGTGCGAGTTTACCGATACCTGTGCTAGCTGCCTCTTGAACTTCTCCATGGGGATTTTATATTTGGCAGCATAGAGATTAGCCAGCATGGCAAAAACGCCCGGGAAGGTGAGCCCACAGCCATATTCATAGCGGCCATCGCTGAACATGGCGAAAGTACGGGTAGCCAGGGGCGTACCCATCTTGGCTGCGGTTTCCGTCCCGCCGGCAATTACTATGTCATATAACCCCGAAGCCACCCACATATAGGCGTCCCTGAAGGCCACGCTACCCGAAGCACAAGCGCCTTCATTCTTGTTGGCCGGGATATTGCTGGCGCCGATGCTTTCGGCGGCGAAAGCCTGCGGCTGCCCCTGACCCTCGGCAAAGTCCGATAGGCAATTGCCGATGAACATAGCCTGAATATCCTTTGATTTCAGGTTGGACTCCACGATGGCGTCCATAGCGGCTTCCGAGAGTAACTCCACAGCCGTCTTGTCCTGCTTGCCGCTGAATTTGGTCATCCCCACGCCCAGTACAGCTACTTTTCTCATCTATGTAAACCTCCTGATGGTTTATTTTGCAATTGCAGCCCTTCCACAGAATAACAAGAAAATAACTCAGGGCAACAAACAGCGCTATTTTATCAGCTTTGGCCTGCATTGACCACAGAACCTAGCCTGCTTGTGGTCGGTATCTGCCAAGCTATTAGAAAAGTGCATTACACATTTTGGGTCAGGGCAGTGTTCCAGGCCGAAGGTATGCCCCAGTTCGTGGATGGCTTCCTTGGCTGCCCTGTCGAGAAAGATGGCCTTGTCCCAGGACGAACCATAGTATGTGGGCTTCAGACGGTGCAACGAGATAACAGCTGCCCCGGAATCCATGTCAGCCTGGCCGAATACGAAGTTCAGGTCTGGAGCATACAGGTCAACGCCAACTATGCCCAGTATCTTTTCATCCTTGGCCACGATTGATTTTTTAAAGCCGTCCAGCAGTTTTGAAGCCAGGTATTGCTTGCGCTTGGGGTCGTAGGCTTGTTCCAGGTTGCCGGATTCAGGCTTTGTCTCCACGGGGCAGCCGAAGGTCTGCTTTAGTCTTTCCCTAAGTTCCCAAATGGCCTCTGGTTCAACTCTACCGATGGACTTAAGGGTTATTTTCATAGGTGCCCATTCTCATCCAATTGGTCATATCTTTGAGCACTTGCGTCTGGTTATCGCGTGTAACTTCAACTACCTTGACCCTGGGAAGGCGTTTGACGTCGTCGGCAAAGGGGTAAGGATTGAGCATGACGGTGCCCAGGACCTTCTTGCCACTTCTCACGGCCTGTAGAACTGCCTCTTTGAATTTCGGAGAATAAAGCTCCATCTTGCCGATTTCGTCAATAATGATAAGCTCGGCGTTTTTAAGAGCACGTTGAATGGCAGCGACGCCGACCTTTTCTAGGGCCTGGACGTCAACACCGTATTTACTTACCCTGTGGGGACTGGAAATATCGACATGGGCCAGTACCGCCTCCTGCCCATCCAGAGTGACAAGCTTAAAGCCCTGCCTGATCTTGTTGCTTCGCAGCTCCTCGGTATAGAAGCCGCCAGCTTTAATCTTCGACCTGGCTATCGCCTGTCGAATAAGGGTCGTTTTTCCAGTCCCAGGGCTACCGGTTAGTAGGTAGACAGTAGCCATGTGACGTTATTGCTTTTTCTTGGCCGGTTTCTTGGGTTTTTCCGCTTCTGGTGCTTTGCCCTTTGCTTTAGCGGCCTTGGGCTTCGCCTCTTTTGCCGGAGCAGCTTCAGCTTTCTTTACGGCCTTCTTGGGTTTTTCTGCTGTCTCCGGCTTGGCGGCCTTAGCTACTTTCTTGGGTTCTGCAGCCTTGACTTCCGGTTTGGCGGTCTTTGCTTTAGCCCTGGCTTCTTCAGTTACTTTTGGCTTAGCGACCTTTGCCTTGGCCGGTGCAGCTTCAGCCACAGCAGTGACCTCAGCCTTCTTCTTGGCCGGTGCCTTTGGCTTAGCCGGTTTGGCAGCTACAGGCTCTGCTACTATCGGTTTAGCGGCCGCAGCAGCCGTCTCCGCTGCCAGAGCTATTGCCTTTCTTCTCTCTTCTAACTTCTTGCGACGTCGGCGATGTTTTAGAAGCGCCATTCTCTTTCTTTTGTTCATCGTTTACCACCCATTACTCATGCTGTAATTCTGAAATCAGCACTGTATTATCGCTTAATTTGCACCGTATTTCAAATTCCAGTTCTTTTGAACCAGAATATACTTTTTGTACGTTGCGAGGGCACCAACGGGATACTGTAAACGGGACAGAGTCACATCTTCTTATCCATGAACTCGATGATTTCGTCGATATCGGGCAAATGGGAGAGGGGATAGGTTTTGGCGGAAACTACCCTTTGCTTTTCATCGAGGATGATGTTGGCCCGCTCCGAGAATCCGTCTTTGTGTCTGAATATGCCGTACAGGGAGGCTACTTCGCCGTGAGGCCAGAAGTCGGCCAGAAGCTGGGTTTCCTGTATGCCTAACTCCTTTGCCCAGGCGCTTTTCGAAGGTACGGAGTCAATGCTGATGCCCAGGGCTACAGCATTTAGCTCCTTGAAACGCTCATGGTTAGCTTCCAGCGACTTCATCTGGTCGGCACAGACCTTGGTCCAGGCCAGGGGGTGAAACGACAGCAGCACCTTCTTGTCCCTGAGGTCTGCCAGGTGCACCTCGTTGTTGTTCTGGTCTTTTAGTGTGAAATCGGGGGCGTCAGTCCCTAACGGTATCATGGTAGCAACCTCCTTCTCATTCTCTCAGTAATAATATCACAGGCGCTTGGCAAAGTGTGTATGGTGTAAGGTGAGGAAATGCTTTGAGATGGCCACGTCCCGATTGCATCAGGACGCGCGATGACAGGTGGCAGTCTTGGCAGATGTGGTAGTATAGATAGTACTACGTTACCAACCCTGCAAGGAGTAAACAGGTATGCCCACTATTTTCCTGGCCAGGAAAGACGTCCGGGAGATGCTGAACATGAGGGAGATTCTGGAGGCTGTGGAGCAGGCTTTCAGAAACCACGCCATGGGCAAGGCGGACATGCCCCCTAAAGCCTACCTTTCCCTGGAACAGGGTGACCTGCGGGCTATGCCGGCTGCCGTCTCTGGCGCCGCTGGAATGAAATGGGTTAACTCGCATCCACAGAATCCATCACGGGGTTTACCTACGGTCATGGCGGTGCTCATCGTCAATGACCCGGCTACGGGATATCCGCTGGCAGTAATGGATGCTACCGACTTAACGGCCTACCGCACCGGCGCCACCGCCGCCATCGCCGCCAAATACCTGGCACGAGAGAACTCTCGTACTCTGGGCATCGTGGGGGCAGGTAAACAGGCTTATACCCAGCTAATGGCTCATGCTGAGCTGTTCGACTTGAAACTGGTGAAGGTTTTTGACCTCTCTGCTGTAGCAACCCAGAAGTTCATCCAGTCCTTTCCGAAATTTAACATACAAGCGACTTCGCTAGAGGATACCGTGGCTGTGGACATCCTTTGCACTCTGACTCCGGCACGGGAGCCTGTGGTTGAGCGGGAATGGGTCAAGCCCGGCACGCACATAAATGCGGTTGGTGCTGATGGGCCAGGCAAACAGGAACTTGACCCCTTGATACTAGAGGAGGCAATGGTGGTGGTAGATAATATGGAGCAGGCGGTAAACGGTGGCGAAATCAATGTACCGCTGAAGAAGAGATTGTATAGCACTGACCAGGTCTATGCCATTCTGGATGAGGTGGTTGTGGGCAAGAAACCGGGCAGGAAGGACGCAAAGGCGATAACCGTCTTTGATTCCACAGGGCTGGCCATAGAGGACATTGCTGTGGCCAGGCTGGTTTACGAAAAAGCCAAGGCATTGGGCAAGTACTTGACCATGGATTTTGTAGAGGAGTGAAAATTGAGTTATCGGAAAGGTGCAGCGATGAAAAACAAGACAACATTGGTTTTCTCTCATGTTCGCTGGCATATTATTGCCGCATACTTCTTGGCAGTCTTTCTGGCACTGGTGGCGATGATTGTGGTTGTAGTGGCACTTGTCTATATCCATGCCGCGCCCAATCTGCCGCATGATGTTCTGCAAACTGTTATGGACAAGGTGATGGTGCGGCTGGTCTTGATTTTGGGAGTGCTGGTGATTCTAGGGGGTGTTGGGTCATGGTTTCTGGCGCGCATCATCGCCGCACGTAGGGAACTGAAGCTGCAGACAGACATAGATGCCCAGCTTCTGGACGTAGCTAATGATTCCATCTTTGTCCACGACCTGAAGGGCAATTGTCTTTATGCTAATGAGACAGCCTACAAGTCGCGCGGCTATGACCAAATAGAACTGAAGGTGCTCAGGTTCCCAGCTCTGGAAGTTCCGGAAAGCGCCAAGCTCAACGAAGCACGCACGAAGGAGCTGTTAGAAAAAGGCGAGTTGATATTCGAGTCGGCGCATCTCCGCAAGGGTAAGCCACCGATGCTGGTGGAGGTGCATAGCCGTGTTGTAGGTTCAAACGGTAGGAGGTTCATTATAACCTCGGTGCGTGATATTACTGAGCGTAAGCGGACTGAGGAAGAGCTAAGAGAAGCCTCGGAGAAGTTGCAGAGGGCCATGGAGGGAACCATTCATGCCATGGCAGTTACTGCCGAAATCAGGGACCCGTATACTGCCGGCCACCAGCAGCGCGTAGCCAAGCTAGCGACTGCTATTGCCAGAGAAATGGACCTGCCCGAAGAACAAGTTGAAGGCATAAGGGTTGCTGGAATATTGCATGACATCGGTAAAACATACGTGCCTGCCGAAATCTTAAGCAAGCCCGGTATTTTGAGGAAGAATGAAATGAGCCTGGTCAAAGACCACGCCGAAGTGGGTTACGATTTGCTCAAGACCGTTGAGTTTTCCTGGCCAGTAGCCCAGATTGTGTTTCAACATCACGAGAGGATGGATGGCTCTGGCTATCCCCGGGGACTTTCGGGGGAGGACGTCATGATTGAAGCACGCATCATGGGCGTGGCTGATGTTATCGAGGCTATGGCTTCGCACCGACCTTATCGTCCGGCATTCAGTACAGAAAAAGCGCTGCTGGAGATCATCCAGAAGAAGGGTATTCTCTACGATGCCCAGGTGGTGGATGCCTGCCTCAAGCTATTCAATGAGAAGCAGTTCAGCTTTGACTAAGTAGGAGGAGAATTAATTGAAGAGAAGGAGGGAAGTAAGCAATGAGAATAATCTGCCTGCTGTTTGCGGCACTGATGGTGGTCACTTCTATGGCTTGTAGCAAACCTGAACCAATACCGTCTTCTGTGCCACCTTCATCCATGCCACTGCCAGAGGCTTCGACTCAGCCTGTTACCGTTGATTTGCCGGAGCCGAAACACGACGGCACTGTCTCTCTGGAACAAAGCTTGCTGCAGAGGCGGTCGGTCAGGGAGTACAAGGACGAACCCTTAACCCTGCAAGAAGTCTCCCAGTTGCTGTGGGCTGCCCAGGGGTTTAACCATCCTGGAGGTCTCAGGACTGCCCCTTCTGCTGGCGCTCTTTATCCGCTTGAAACATATCTGGTCGCAGGCAATGTTCAGGGATTGGCCCCGGGCGTTTATCGCTATCGTCCGAAAGGACATAAGCTGGAGCGGGTAGCGGAGGGCGACAAAAGGCATGCGCTGGCTGGAGCTGCGTTGGGGCAGTCGCCTGTCAGCAAAGCTGCCGTGGACGTCGTCTTTACAGCAGTGTACAGTAGGACCACCGGCAGATATGGCGAGAGGGGTGTCAGGTATGTTCACATGGAGGTGGGGCACGCTGGTCAGAACCTGTGTCTCCAGGCAGCGGCATTAGGGTTAGGCGCAGTGCCCGTAGGCGCCTTTTTTGATGAGATGGTGGCTAAAACGCTGAATCTACCTCAGGATGAGCAGCCTCTGTACATAATCCCCGTCGGCAGGAAATAAGGAGGTAAAATATGAGCAAATTGCTTTTGGGAGCGTCAACGCTGGTTTATCCCATGCCGGCGTTTCTGGTGGGAGCAAATGTTGATGGCAAGCCCAATTTCATGACCGTGGCCTGGGGTGGAATTGCCAACGGCGAGCCACCCATGGTATCGGTGGCCATCCGGCACACCCGCCACACGCTCAAAGGCGTTGCAGAAAATAAGGCCTTTTCGGTGAATGTGCCATCAGCCGACATGGTGAAGGAAACAGACTACTGCGGTATCACGCCTGGCTCGAGGGTGGACAAGGTCAAGGTCTGCGGCTTCGAAGTATTCTACGGCAAGCTAAAAACCGCGCCGCTTATTGAGCAGTGCCCGGTCAACCTGGAATGCAGCGTGGCGCATATGATGGACCTGGGCAGCCACATGCTGGTACTAGGGAAAATCGAGGAGACCTATGTTTCGGAAGGATGCCTGACCGATGGCAAACCAGACGTGAACAAGATTAAGCCATTCGGCTATACCATGACTCCGGACAATCAATACCGACCGCTGGGAGAGACTCTAGCCAGAGCTTTCAACGTGGGCAAGGAGCTACGGTCAAGGGAATAGTTTGCGTGCCCTGGCAATATAGAGCGCTCATCGAGCGTGCCTGGTCACATAAACAGGTATTGCCAGATGGAAACCCTGACGTGTTCGGTGACCGTTCTCTCTTTAAGCACCTTGGTGGGCACTTCTCGAAACTTGGTCACTTCCCGGTACTTGGTCACCGTCCTATATTTGACCACTTCTCTGGTGTCGGTGACCGCGCGTGGCTGTGGGTAGTAATAATAGGAAGGCTGATAAGGCCAACAGCCAGCGGTCATGTTACATGAGTAAGGCCAGTATGGGGATGGGCAACTGTAACAACCGCTACCACCACAACTGTAGCAGCCGGAGTAATATGGCGAGTAATATGGCGAGTAATATGGCGAGTAATAGGGAGAGTAATAAGGCGAATATCCCCAGGGCTCGTTAACTGTCTTTGTGTATGTTTCGGTGGTGGTATAAGGCTCGGTGTCAGTGTAAGCCTCGGTGGTAGTGTAGGGCTCGCTCTTCATTTCCACGTCCCAGTATGTCTCTGTCTTTTGGATATCTACTGTCTTCAGGGGTAAGGCAAAAATGAGAGCTATAACCACCAGGGGAATAAGTCCTGAAACGTAGTACCATTTGTTGTTCATCTTCGCCTCCTTGGCCGGCATCTCCACCTCCTTGGCCGGCATCACGCTAGCTTGTTCTTAAGATAGCATTCGTGTGTTAAGATTTTGTTAAGATTTGCTGGTTATGCTGACTGCTCGCAATAGAATTATAGCGCCTATTTCAACAGGAAACAAAATGCCACCTACCCAAGTTGAAATTCCCAGGCGCAGTAGTATTCTGGTGGGTGGGGGTCAGGAGGGCAGCCGATGCACCTGGTCTGAATTCTGGGGTCGATGGTTCGGGCGAAGTAGGAGTACTCCACGATACCTGCGCTTTTGCAGGGGTAGGCGGCCATTCCCTTTCTCTCCCGGGCTGATTGAACCCGGCAGTCGTTCATTCTGAACACCAGCTTATCTTTGCCTTGCCACAGCGTTTCCTGCTTGTTAATTCGGGCATACAATCTGAATTCCAATGCTTGTCCCAGGGCAAGCAGTCCACCATCCTGCGGCAGTTGCAGCCGTTCCATAATTCTCTTGGCTTCGATTACCGTGAATTTGCTCCAGGCGGCATCGTTCAGTTTCTTGGCCAGAGCCATACTATGACTGCTTTCTACAGCCTGGAACCAGGCGCCGTCGGCTGCCAGCCAGTTCTTGGCCAGGTCCTCCAGCATGGCTATCAACTGCTCCTTGCTCCAGTCAGAGAAGAGGGTCGAGACGGATTTGCCTTCCTTCAAACCGAGTGTAGCTAGCACTCTGCCAGAACGGATGGGGAAGCCTGCCTTCCATGCCAGTTGGTCCAAACGAATAGCTTCTTCTAATCCAAACTCGTCGCAGGCATTTCCAAACCACAGCCCCGAGTGCGAGGCTATATTTCGGTAGGCGTCTTCGAGTAGGGGTGCAATTTCCTGAGGACTTAAATCAGCAAGTTTCTTCATCTTCTGCTGTAAGCCTTCATCCGGCTTGCCCTGCCTATGCCTCGAGGCTGAACGGCGGATACTGGTCGGTAGTCAGAATGAAGGCATAGGCGCTCACTCTCAATGACCAGCGCAGTACGCCTACCACAAAGTCGAACAACGACCTCGGATAATTGCCGGTGAACAGGATAGCGAACCAAGCTATGATTACCGCTACCCAGTTGGCAATGAACAGGCAGAACAATACGATGTAGTGGGGGATAGCCATAATCCACTTCACCAGTGGCAGCCAGCGGTTCAATTTCCTGGCATCCGGATAAGAGATATTTACATGGACTGCCTGCTCTTCATCGGTGGAGGGGTACTCATCCCGGAGCAGCAGGAGATAAGCTGAGAGTCGGGTAGTAAATCGAGTGATAGCCAGGTTCCAATCGAACCACCATTTGGGGTATTTCTGCCGGAATACCAGCATCAGCACGGTTGGCAGGAAGATAAGCCCGCCTACGGCATATTGGCCATTCCAACCATCCTGGTCCCAATTAAATGCAGTGCCTATCAACAGCGCGCAGATGATGATGATGGGGATGGCCACAAAAATCCTGAAAGCGGTGGTCAGTCTGTTCAGCTTTCTGTCGGGATAATCTACGGACAGACTTGCCGGGTATGACTTTGTCATGGTCACGCCTCCTTGTCCCTATTATTTTAGGCTCTTAGCACGGGATATAGTCGGTAAATCTCTCGCAATGAGACTGGGTGTCAGGAGGTTTGCCCCTCGCTTCTGTTGGACCACTGGCGCATTAGCTCTTTTATCTGTTCGGCGAGCTTTGGATTTGTCCTCAGCCTGCTGATGAAGACGGGGCAGCCTTCGAGCAGGGAATTCTCGGCAGCGGCTGCCAGGCTGGACAGCAACTGCTGCATACCGTACTGTGCTGCTCCTGGTGCAGTGGCGCCAGGCATGGAAGACTCCAGTTGTCTTCTCAGGTCTTCCTCGGAGAAACGCATGGGGAGAACGCAGTTCTTGTACCAGTGGCAGGACTTACACTGAAGCACTGCCTGGGCTTCGTTCAAAATGTCGCTCATAGCTTTTGTTAACTATCGCAGGCGTGGTGGTTGGGGCGATAGCATTTTTGGGCCTGCTGTGAGTGAATTTGGCTTTGTGTAGCTATTCTTCTTCTTCTGGTATTGGCTGGACGGTGAAGGTATTGTCGTTTGAGACAGCCTCGTTCCCTGCTTTGTCCTTGGACCTAACCCTAAAATGATAGGTCGAGCCTGTCTGGAGACCTGTCAGTTCTACGGAATGTGTCACTATTCCCGCGGATTGACCTGTGGTAGGGTCGTTCTTAGGTACGGCGGGCTCCCGTGAACCATAGCTAGTTGATGCCCCGTATTCGACCTGGCTGCTGGCCGGCTCGTTTGTGTTCCAACTAATAACTGCTATCGTGCCCATAGCAGAGGCCTTAATATTGGAGAAAGTAGGTGCCGTGATATCAACTACCTTTCCTCCCCCCCCAGATGTCCTCAGGAAAGCGAGTATGTTGCCCATGCGAGAACCGAATTGCCAGTAAATAAAACCGCCAAGGCCAATCAGTAGAATGAATAGCAGCACCAGCAGAAGCCCGCGCGATGGGCCTGACTGGACAGGTTGCCCCCAGGCTTGTTGCTGTCCCCATCCGGGCTGTTGTGGTTGTCCCCAAGCTTGTTGCTGGGGTTGCTGCCCCCAGGCCTGCTGTTGTGGTTGTCCCCAGGCCTGCTGTTGTGGCTGTTGTGGTTGTCCCCAACCTGCTTGCTGCTGAGGTGCTCCTCCTGCCTGACTACCGCAGTTTGGGCAGAACCTGGCGTTTGGTTCAAGCGGGCTTCCAC
>VGOF01000032.1 GCA_016875975.1 Chloroflexota bacterium
GGGAGGTGGACTATTACGCCGGATGCTACCGCTTCCGCCGCCGAATAACCGACAGGCCCGTAGATGTGGAGCCTGCCAGGCGTGTGCTCAACAAGCTCGATGGTCTTAAGGTGAACTACCTGGACGATAAACTTTGTTGCTATATCCCACCGCACATGGAGCAGTTGATGGGCAGCATTAAAACATCATCGGTGGTGAATATCTGCACGGGCTGCTATTTCAACCTCAAGACAAAGCTGGGAGAAAAAGGCTCTGTAGGGGTAAAAATGCTCCCTGAGATTGTCTGGGAAGCTATCAGCTAACAACCATTCCAGATTTTTCAATGGTGGGCTTTGCCCACCCTACGGCTTACTGTCCGATTACATGTAGCGCGACCCCTATGGTCATTGACAAAATATGTTGACATTAAAATTCTTGGAGGTTGTCCAAAAACTCCCGCTATGACGTGATTTCTGTAGGGGCGGGTTTTCAAACCCGCCCCTCCTTCAACGGAAAGCCTCGCCTGTCTTGTGGGCGCACCTAAAGGTACGCCCCTACATATTATTTTCGGATAGCCTCGGAGTCAGATGGAGGGGGATTTCATGGGGTTTTCACCCTTGCCTAGCCTCTCACGTCGAGGGAGAGGAACTTTAGTGGCTGCCATGTCGCGGAGCACTCCGAGAACCTGTCATCTTAAATATTCAATGACCATCAGGGTCGCTTTGGGAGATAGGTAGTTGCGAGGTTGAAGCCTCGCGCTACATGTTGTTTGTGGACTGCCTCTCAAGAATGACCGGGGCGGCTTGGTTTGTGGTGGGTTACTTTGTCTTTGGGGACTGAGGCCATGGTATGCATTGCCTTGGCAACCAGTGTCCTGGACTTCCCCTGGACTGAATAGACCTCAGCTTCGGTAATCAGTATTTGTTTGCCGGGCCTGAGCACGCGGGCTTTGCACTCCAGCAAGTCGCCTTTCGCCGGTTGCAGGTAGTTTATCTTGTATTCGATGGTGAGGATGCGATGGCTCTCCGGAACCAGGGAGTAGGCGGCGTAGCCGGCGGTGTGGTCAGCCATGGTGGCAATCACGCCGGCGTGGACAAATCCGTCTTGCTGGATGTGGTGTTCATCTAGCTTGATGCGCGTGGTGAATTCACCCGGCTTTAAGGATACCGGTATCAAGCCAATATATTCGGTGAACCCCTGAACCGAGTCCTTCTTCAGAAACTGCAGCCTTTCTTTATCAGCCCCCATAGCTGCGCTACAGTATCTGGCTTGGCGTTGAGAATGTCAACCTAGCTGCCAGTTGCAGGTTGCAAGCTTCAAGTCAAAAATTGCAGGTTTCTTGCGTCCTGATTCTGGTATGTTGCCTCTTTCCTACAGGCATTCACCTCTGGCGCTTATGACCACTTCTTCGAAGGGGACATCCTGGCCGCTGGCGGCGACTGCCTGCTTGGCCATGTGCACCAGACCAAAACAGCAGGGCACCTCCATGCGTACCACAGTGAGACTGCGTAGCTGCGCCTGCCGCACAATCGCGGTCAGCTTTTCCAGGTGAGCGTCGAAGTCGTCCAGCTTAGGACATGCCACCAGCACGGCATGGTCCTTGAGAAAATCACGATGAAAGTCGGCATAGGCGAAAGGAACGCAATCCGCCGCTAAAAGCAGGTCAGCGTTCTTGAGGAAGGGCGCAGTTGGTGGCACCAGCCTGAGCTGAACCGGCCAGTGGCTGAGCATCGACTCATGATGGGCTGTATCTCCGGGGACAGGAATCTCCGTCTCGGGTCTCTCAATTTGGGTCACCGTGCATGAGGGGCAGCCACAGGGAAGCTCGGCCTCTGCCTTCCTTTTCTCCTTGAGATAGTGCTCCACCGCCTCTTCATCGAACTCCGGCGCTTCCCTCTCCTCGATAGTGAGGGCACCCTCGGGGCATTCCCCGATGCAGGCACCGAGTCCATCGCAGTAGTTCTCGCTGACTAGCCTGGCTTTGCCGTCTATGATTTGCAGCGCTCCCTCTGCGCAGGACAAGGCACAGAGGCCGCAGCCGTTGCACTTTTCCTCGTCTATCTTGATGATTTTGCGTTTTGTCTTCGTTGTCGCTCCGCCCATTTTCTTTGTCTCCTTTCACCGCTCAATTTGCCGATTTTGCTGACTGAGCACCTTTGAGCCTCTCATAAAGCTCATCGCCAACGCACTCCTTGGCGTACTCGCACCACTGGACGCAAGAGGCGACGTCATTGTAGATGGTGAATCCACATTTGTCGCAGTTGGCTTTCATATCGGTGGACACCATCTCCACTGTCTCACCACACTGCGGGCATTTCTTGAGAACGAGCTTCGGCTGTAAAATGGTGGAAGTTCCCGGACACTTGTCTAACATAGTAGCACCTCCTTGTTTTCAATCTCCTCACTGAGCATTCCCAAACTTATGCTTAATAGTAAAGCTACAGCGCAGCATCCGCCATGACAAAAGTCACACTAGCTTGATGAGGCTAATGGTGCTTTCTGCGCAGTGTTTTTTATTGCGGGGTACAGTGGTGACTTGTTAGAATGAGAGCCAGGGGGAGAACTTATATGTCAGAGCAGCAGTTGATTCAATTAGCAGAGAGGTTTCTTGATGCCTGGAATACTCAAGATGTAGAGAAAGTAGTAGCGTGCTACACAGAAGACCTGATCTATTGGGACCCAAACACCCGTGGACAGATTAGGACTCAGCAGGCTTTAGGGCGTTATCTAGCCAAGCTTTTTGCTGCCTGGAAAATGCACTGGTCGTTGCGCCAGGCACATCCCTTCAAGGATGCAAACGGCGCAGCGTTCAGGTGGCATGCCACTTTCCAGAGAGCCGATGGTGGGAAGATATTGGAGTGTGACGGAATGGACTTTGTACTTCTGGATGGTGGCAAGGTCAAGCATAATGAAGTCTATTTTGACCGCACCATCCTAGCAAGCCTACTGGGCCAATAAATGGGCCAATCGCAAAATTATTTCTCTTGATGGCAGAGGCAACATTTCACCCTGCTGAGGCTGTCTGAAAACTAATTGTCAGCGCAATAACAGACGGCGGGTTTGAAAACCCGCCCTATACAAATCACATTATTTCTTGGAGCTTTGGGACAGCCTTGGGAACTGGGTTGGAATCTCCGGCTCCGACGAAACCAACCAAAGAGATGGTACAATAGTGCGGGTTGGGCTTTTATGAAAGAAGAATTTAACCACTGTCCGCTATGTGGGATATCCCTGGAATGGGGATTTATCGAGGGCAAGGATAGGAAGTTCTGTCCCGGCTGTAATTTCGTGGACTACAAAAATCCCTTACCCGTTGCTCTGGCTATTCCGATAAGAGATAAGAGATTCCTGATGATAAAACGGGGCATCGCGCCGAGGAAGGGAGCCTGGGGCTTCCCCTCAGGGTTTATAGAGAGCGGAGAGACGGCAGAAGAAGCCTGTTTGCGGGAGCTAAAAGAAGAGACCGGGCTCTCCGGCAAAATAATCAAGCTGGTGGGGATACACCGGATAGAGGACAAAGAGGTTCATGGCGATATGCTGGTGGTGATGTACCTCGTTTCTGTGGACGAAGGCGCCCCCACTCCCGGGAATGATGAGGAAGCTGCCAGGTTCTTCGATGTGGAGGAGATGCCTGCCTTCTATGTCGGTCGCTTCAGGCATCTTATTGACGAGATTCAGAATTAGGATGCCAGGCGGTGATTGTTAGCTTTTGATTCTGATATGATTTCGTGGTGATATGCTACTTCTTCCTCGGCTTACTGCGCATCATCATGTAGAGGGCATAACCTACCAGCCCGTATCCGCCCAATCTGATTACGATGATGAGCGGTTCCAGGGATGATTGCAGTCCTACCAGATTCAGCAAATGCGAGAGGGCGAACAGGCCAAAGCCAACGCCGATGTACAGCGCTGCCAGGTCCTTGTTCCTGCCATGTACCCAGATGCCAAAGACAAGTAGGGCTACGGCGCAAATCAGGCTAACGGTTGTTGAGAACATGAAATATTACCTCCCCCTCTCCTAATTTTAATGTTGAAATATCGCCGTTTGTGGGATAAGGTTTGCTTACCAAGCAGGGCCTTCTTGCAAGCCAAACCTTACCCCGACCTTTAGTCAGCTACAGCCCTTTGATTGTGTTTCCAAGTGCCAGTAGCACAAAGCCTGCCACCAGCAACCAGAATGACAGCATCGATAAGATTGGTATCATCGTCAGGAAATTAGCGATAAATCCGACTGCTGCGAGTATAACGGCGATCCAGAAAGTAATGTTCTTTGGGGCATTAAGCTTCATGAGTACCTCCTACCAGCAATTTTTCCCACTATGTGGGCTTGTGCCCACGGCCCTGCAGAGTAATGGGCAGCAATACCTATTGTAGCACACGGGGTCAAGTGTGCCCCTGCCTTATCTGACTTTACTAACCTAAAGCGTCTGGTTTCAGGTGATTCACTCCAATTTGTGGTCTGTTATTTAGCGGGAGCCTCACGGGTGATATAATGTTCAAGTTGAGCTAAGAAAGGGGTCACAAACGAGATGATTATAGATACATCAAATACGTTGCCTACCAGGGAGATGCTTTTCGGCGATATATTGAACCCGCCGCCGGGGATGGAGGGCTATCTCAAACTTTTTGGGCCTAAATGGGCACACTGGCTGGGAATGACGGTGGAGGAGTTCCAGGATTTGGCCAACAAAACAAGCGATGAGAATTTCAAGGAAGAGCTGATGAAGAGGGCAGAGACAGGGCCACTGAGCATGGATAATTTCATCAAGCAGTTGAAGGAGACGGGCATCACCTACTCCGCGGTGCACAACATGGACGAGGAAAACGCCGTCGGTTTTGCCCTGCCCAACGATTACGTGGCCGACATACTAAAGAAATATCCCAACCAGTTCATCGCTTTCTCCGGATTCAATCCGCATAAAGGGAAGAAGAGCCTGGACGAAGTGGAGCGCGCTTTGACCACGCTGGGCTTCAAGGCGGTGGTCTTCCGGCCGTATATGCATGGGTTGTTTGCCGACGATAGGAGGTATTATCCGCTCTATACCTTATGCCAGGAGAAAAGGGTGCCGATATGGATTCATACTTCGGTGAACTGGATGACCGACCGCTCCATGTACTTTGGCCATCCCAGCCATCTGGAGCTGGTGCTGCTGGATTTTCCCAGGCTGAATATAATTGCCGGACATGGCGGATGGCCCTGGGTGCCTGACCTGGTACTGATGATGTGGAAATACGACAACCTCTATGCCGATACCTCGGCTCATCGCCCCAAATACATTGCCACGCCGAGCACGGGCTGGGACATGTTCATCAAGTTTGCCAACTCCACCATACAGGACAAGATATTGTTCGGCTCGGACTGGCTGTCCATAGGCATGCCTATCAAGGATGTCTTGAAGGAAATAGACGAATGGCCTCTGAAAGACAGCGTCAAGGAGAAATTCTTCTACAAGAACGCACTGCGTATTTTTGACTTAGAAAAGCGAGGCTGAGGGCGGCGCTACTTCTTTTTTGATTTAACTCTAGCCGAGTACCTGGCCTTGCGCTCGGCTACTGTTACCTTGTCGCCTTGCGGCTGAGCCGTTTCAAGATGAAAGCCCGCTGCCCTGGCCAAAGCCATAGTCATAAACTGGTTGAGGCTTACATCTTCAACTGCGGCTATATCGGCTAACAGTTTATGAAGTGATGGCGGTATCCGCAGGCTTATTTGCCCGCTGTACTTGCGGGATACCGGCTCGGGGATTTTCAGCCCTCTCTCCAGGTTGGACTTTATCCATTCTCTCTTCACCTCCTCGATCTCCCTGACCGCTTCCTCCGGCGTCTCGCCATGTATCAGGCAGTGCGGCAGTTCTGCCACCCTGGCCACCCAGTAAACCCCTCTGCCATCATCCCAGGGTTCTAGAATGATGTGGTAGGGTAGCTTTTCGTAGTATTTCAGGCTTTCCTTTGCGCTCATATCACACCATCCTCGAATTTAGAGGCTATCTATTATCGCCAGCAGCTCCTTCACGTAGCAGGATTTCACAGGGTTTTCCTTTTTGTAAGGCATTGTATAGTTGCCGATGATGGCTTTAGGGTGCTTCCCGCCCATCTCAATGTAGCCAAACATGTTTATCAATCCCTCGAAATCCTCTAGCGAAACATTCCGCACGTTCCTGCGGATTTTCTCCAGCAGTTTCCCCTTCGCAGTCAACGTATTACATCCTGGCTAAATGGTAGCATATATGATACCGCCTGTCAATTGTTTAAGCAAATCATTGACCGGAACCATTCGACCAAAATGCTCATCATATCTAATTATTTACAATATAAATATCGCCATGTTTTATTATATCGCAACAAATACTTGACATATCATCTAGAATATGCTAGTATTTAGGCATTGTATGTCATTTTGCGTCAGGAGAGGGGATAAGAAGTTATGGTAAACACGCATGAAACGCCAGAGGAACGATTCAAGAGACTTGCCGTGCTAAGAACCAACGCCGTTTTAGACAAACTCAGGATACTGGGCAATTTGTCAAACCGACAGCTTTACGGCTACTCAGAAGAAGAAGTGGAAAAGGTTTTCAACGCCATCAACAAACAGGTCAGAGATGTCAGGGCAAAGTTCAGCACAGGAAAGCAACGCGGTTTTGAGTTGTAGATGGGTGAAACCATAAAGAATGGTTAGAAGCAGGGGCATAATGTCGGAACAGAAAATAGTCAAGCTGAGTGACAAAGATATCACACTCTACGCTCTTTATTTGCTAGGAGGCTGGCAAAAGCGTATTCACACGGAAGACGTTGCTTTGAAATGCTATGAACTTGCCCCTTCAAAATTCTCCTGGGTCAAGTATCCTCAGTATCCTGATCTCGCACCAGCCAGATTTGCTCTGGAAGCAGCAAAAAAGCCAAGCCACAACGCATTAGTCAAGGGAGAAAGCGAGAGAAAAAGAACCGCCAAAAATATCGGGGGTTGGATGCTCACCGAAGACGGGGTTCAATGGATATCGGCCAACATAGCTCGAATTGAACAATCTTTGGGCAAGCACTTACCGATGGGAGACCGCTTGCTTAGTGACCGAAGGCTTAACGAATTACTAGAGAGTAAAGCTTTCAAGAAATTCGAGGACAGTGGAGAACAAGCAGAAATCTCGCATGCGGAGTTCGCTGAATCGCTAATCTGTACTGTCAACACTAAACGAGAGATATTGAATGACCGCCTAGACCAACTCTACTCTACGGCTGAGAACTTAAGGAGGCTAGAAATAAAGAAGTATGTAAATTTTTGCCGAAAAAATTTCGCCGCAATTCTGGGAGGCAAAACGGAGGTAGAAAATGATAAGGTCTGAAATTCCTACCGAGTGGGACCTCGGGGCTGATCCCCGCTACAAAAGGCAGAACATGGAAAGGGCAATGGGAGGGAAAATTGAGCGTGGTCTTGTAGAACTTGTCACCAATTCTGATGACAGCTACCGAGACCTAGAAGACCAAGGGAAAACAGTGTCAGGCAAAATACGAATAGAAATTGAGAGAAGAAGAGGGCAACCTTCATTAGTCATCGTTCGAGATAAGGCGGGAGGAATGACACGGATAGAGCTGTACGACAAGCTTGGCATTCTAGGAAAAAGAACATCGGGCTTTGAATTGGGAAAGGCCAGGCGTGGACTACATGGCCGAGGTGCTAGGGATGTCGCCTGTTTCGGTCTGGTTCACTTCGAAAGCATCAAGAGTGACGAATACAATCATCTAGTAATCCCACGATCGTTGAGATGTCGCTTTGCTCGACCAGATTCTCAAAAAGCTACCGACGACATCAGAAAAACGCTTAGGATGCCTAAAGGTAACGGCACTATAGTAACTATAGAGGTCGATGGTGGTCGCTTTAAAGTTCCGCAGCATGAAACTCTGAAAGAGAATTTTGCGCGGTATTACAGTTTGCGGGACTTGTTCTCAAATCCAAATAGAGAAGTGACTCTGGTTGACGTAAACGCGAGCCGTGAAGACCCCCTTCATTATTCGTATCCAGTAGGCGAAACCGTTTTTGACAGCGAAATAGATTTACCCGAATATCCTGGTGAAAAACCGCATCTTGTCATACGAAAGCACTCTACACCTTTTCAGCAGGATACTACCTCACCTTACAGAGAAGGCATTTTGATAAAGAGTGGTGCAAGTATACACGAGTGCACTCACTTTGGTCTTGAGGCAGATCTCTTTGCGTGGAGATTTACGGGTGAAGTCCGCTGCGGCTTCATCGACAGGCTGGTTAGGGAATTTGATGACCGTGACGACGCGAATCCCGATAATCCTAATCATCCGCCAAATAACCCAATAAGAATACTGGACCCTTTGCGTGGTGATGGTTTGATAATGGACCATCCTTTCACAAAAGCATTACGTAGCAAGTGTAAGGGAATTCTCAAAGGTCTCATCGAAAGCCTGAAAACATCTGAGATTCCTCCACGGCAGGAAGTTACAAACGAGAATCTCAACCGCAAACTGGGGCAACTAGCCAAGGAAATATCACCCATACTTGAGAAGAAATTAAAGGAATTGGATGAAGAATTCCCACCAGGGCCTATCAAGCAAGGCATTATTGAGAAGCTAGGTGTAGGACTTCACATCATACCTGCCGGCAAAATGCCTATCATAGTTAACGAACCCAAAACGTTTTCTGTCATTGTAAAGCACTATGAACCTCTGGATGAGTCTCTGCCAATAGATATTAGTAGAAGCAGCGACGATGTGAAGATTAACGCTTCACCAGTGTACTTCAAGAAGTTTGCAGAAGATAGGAAGACGGGAAGAACAACATTCACGATATCTAGTTCCGAGGTCGGGGCTGAGGCATACATTGAAGCACGTTATGATGGCTACAGAGACTTGATTCTCGTGAAAACTATCGAACAATCATCTCCTGCTGAATTACCGGAAGGGTTATCCTTCGACAAACCAATCTACCACTTGAAAGTCAACAAAGAGAAAACTTTAATACTGTGGCTAAAAACAACCCTGGTTGATAACTCGTTTTCTGCTGAGATAACATCTGAACATTCTGGAATTGTCGTCAAAGGAGGGGGAAAATTAGAGTTTCACAAAACCAATACCGGCGGAGTCTTGATTGGGAAATGCAGAGTTGTAGGGCAACAGGTTAAATTACGGGGGGCGGTTACCGCAAGGGTAAAAGGCTTCGAACCAGCACGCACTCATGTAGTAGTTGAGGACCGTGAACCAACAAGTGGGATAAAACTAGAATTTCTTCCAGTCGAAGACAATTTTGGATCGGTAAGATATAAGTGGGATGATGAAAACCCATATTTGCTGAAAATTGCCGCAAGACATCCTTCAATCAGCAGGTATCTGGGCGACCCAACTGATGAAGGTTATCCTGGCAAAGATTCCCCTCTTTATCACACAGTGCTCGCTGAGGTTGCTTCTGAAGCGTTAGCATTCAATGTGCTAGAGAAACAATTCAAAAGAGAGGGGGAGCAAGGAAAACTAGACTACACCTATACAGACGCTTACTATCATAAGCATTTTTCGGATTTCCTCGCCATAGCGCACAAGGTTCTGGTCACAGACATTCCTTCCATGTAGCCATTGACTGGGTAAGCTGAAATGCAGGTCCTCGAGTTATCCGGGTTTCTTGGTACATGAAACCGGCATCAAAGTCGGTGGGGAGAGGTGGGTGACGGCGTTGTGCTCCTTGGGACAGCCCTAGCACCTGGATTTAGCCTCTCTATGCTATAATTGATAGTGTGAACACCAAGCAAGGGCTCAGTCAAGTTGAGAACTGGAAAGAGCGCATATCCATAGACCCTAACGTGTGCCACGGCAAGCCGTGCATTAAAGGAACGCGGATATGGGTCTCCTTAATAGTGGATAATCTAGCTGCCGGTTTTAGCGAGGAAGAAATACTCAAGGCGTATCCTTCGCTGCGCCCAGAGGACATACGGGCGGCGTTGGCTTACGCTGCAGAAATGACTAGGGAGCGCTACGTGGACATCCCTTCGAAGCTGTGATGCGGCTGAAGCTAGATGAGAACCTCGATGCGCGCCTCGCCCCGCTATTCAGAAATGCTGGACATGATGCCAGTACTGTTCAAGAGCAGGGACTACAAGGGATAGGGGACGAAGTTCTCTACAGGCTCTGCAAATCGGAAGACCGCATTCTGGTTAGCCTCGACCTCGATTTCTCCAACGTGCTACGCTTTCCTCCCCAGGGAACCCCAGGACTCGTGGTCCTGCGAGGGCAGAATCTGCTTTTCCCAACAATGCGGCTTCTGGTTGAGACTCTACTCGATGCCCTCGACAAGGAATCTACAACTGACAAACTGTGGATAATGGAGCCGGGACGCCTTCGGATTCACGGGGAAACAGAGCAGGAATAGTTTTCTAGCCGGGCTTCTTATCGCTAGACTCCGGCAACAAACTGGGTGGGGAGAGACGGGTTACGGCGTTATACTCCTTGGGACAAACCAGTTCGCAACTGCCGCACTTGGTGCATTTGGTCTGGTCGATTACTTTGATGCCTTTCTCGTCGCTGGCGATGGCTTTTACCGGGCAGGTCAGTACGCAATGCTCGCAGGCACGTTCGCACTTCTCGCGGAGGATGTAGTAGGCAATAAGCTCCTTGCACACCAGCGCCGGGCAGCGCTTCTCCACGATGTGAGCCAGGTATTCGTCGCGAAAGTAGCGTATGGTGGTGAAAACGGGGTTGGCTGCTGTCTTGCCCAGGCCACACAGCGAACCACCTCTGATGTCCTCGCCCAGTTCCACCAGAAAATCGATATCTCCCAGCTTGCCTTTTCCTGTGGTGATATCGTTCAGTATGTCCAGCATGTGCCAGGTGCCGATGCGGCAGGTGGAGCACTTGCCACAGGATTCTTTCTGGATGAAGTCCAGGAAGAACCTGGCAGCATCCACCATGCAGTTGTCGGTGTCCATAGCAATGATACCGCCCGAGCCCATAATGGCACCGGCTTCCCGCAGCGAATCGAAATCCACCGGCGTTAGCAGCAGTTCTGCCGGCAGGCAGCCGCCAGATGGGCCGCCTATCTGTACTGCCTTGAACTGTTTATTATTACGCATGCCACCGCCGAT
>VGOF01000033.1 GCA_016875975.1 Chloroflexota bacterium
TTACGAAACCGGGGATGTCCTTGTTTACCCGCACGGGGGTTTTGCCTAGCGCCCGGACAAAGGCTACTCCCTTTTCAAAAATATCGACCGAGGTCTTTTCGCCTTTGACCACTTCTACCAATCCCATGAGTGGCACAGGGCCAAAGAAATGTAGCCCCAGGACTCTTTCAGGATGTCTGGTTGCCTGAGCCAGGTGGGTGATGGGGATGGTCGAGGTATTCGTAGCTAGCGGAGTTGTGGCTAGTGCCAGCTTGTCCAGTTCCTGGAATAGCTCTCGTTTGAGGTCTTCTATCTCCAATGCGGCTTCGAGCACCCAATTTGCAGTGGTGGCACTGCTGAGGTCTTTGGTGGTGGTGATTAGTTCCAGGATTGCTTCTGGGGAATCCTTGAGCATTCCCTTGGCCGCTAGTTTGGATAGTGACCGCTGGATTGTGTTTATAGCTTTATCCAGCGCGGCCTGATTGATGTCCATGAGGTGAACGCGGTGACCTGCCTGGGCGCAAACCTGTGCTATGCCTGTGCCCATGAATCCGGCTCCCACGACTAGAACGCTTTGCATCAGCTCCTCCTTATGCTAGGACTTGGGGTGAACAAACTGGAGATGGGTCATGAAGTGGCTGGGCACTCAGGACTCAAATCGAACTTCCTACGCCCAGACTTGATTCTGAGATTACGAGAATTACTTGAGAAGTCAGGGCTTTAACTTACCAGCCGTAGGTATTGTAACAAGTAGAGGTGGGAACTGCAACAGGTTCAAGTTTTGGTTGTTATGAACGATGCTTTTCTAGCGAAATATCAAGATTATCAGGTTTGTATCCGATGGTTCGGTATCCACGTAGACGCCTCTGATACATTCGCATGAGTGTGGGGCAGTTGCGGTCTACGTAATCGTATATCCTAACTTCAGTTTTGCCAGTATGGAGACGGTGCAGCCGCCCTGCGTACTGGACGAGAGTCCCCTTCCATGATACGGGCAGGGACAATAAGAGTGTGTCGAGTCTGGCATCATCAAAGCCTTCACCGATATAACGCCCTGTAGCTAGTAGAACTCGTTTTGAGTTGGCAGGAATAGCAGCTAGCTGCTCTACTATTGCACGCCGCTGCCGATTTCCCATACCTCCTCGCAGTACCACCACATTGAACATGGTTTTTAGTATGTCAGCAAAATATTCCAGATGATCCCTTCGCTCGGTTAATAGTATCGGAGAACGCCCCTCTTCTAGAACTTGACAGAGGTCATCAAGAATCAACTTATTCCGCGCCTCGTCCTTTACAAGCAAAGCATAAATATCATGTATTGAGAGCTCACTTTCTTGGGAAGGCAAGGTAAAATTAGTATCACGGCATATGAGGCGATGTTGTAGCAATCTTTGTGATTTTTGGTCCTTCTGACTTATGACATGCCGTACTGGCCCACATTGCATAAAAATTATAGGATGGTGACCATCACGCCGGTATGGTGTAGCAGTTAGTCCAAGTACATAACGCGACTTAGCTCGACGGAGTATCTGCTCAAATGTAACAGCTGGAAGATGATGGCATTCATCTACTATTACTTGACCGTACTCGGTGACAAGATTTTCTACTTGCCCTTTTTTAATGAGACTCTGAAGCATGGCCACATCAATAAAACCAGAACGCCTATCCTTGCCCCCGCCGATCTGGCCTATGGTCGATGGATCGGCTTCCAAGAAGTTCGCCAATTGAGCACGCCATTGTTCCATGAGTGGGCGACGATGCACTATTACCAACGTGTTTACCTTTCTAGCAGCAATCATATTAATACCGACAACTGTTTTACCCGAGCCAGAAGGTGCTACAAGGACACCATTATCGTAGAGAAGTAAAGCAGAAACAGCTTTTTCTTGTGCCGACGTGAGCTGTCCATGAAATGCAACAGCAATCTCCTTACCTGGAAAACATTCATTGACTAGTTCAGACTGAATACCAATGCTCTCCAATAGTTCTTGAAGTTCAGCAAGACAACCACGAGGTATACCGAGGTAGTGGGAGAATTCCTCCGAACAACTGATCACCCTAGGTGTTAAAGCGGTCGACAAACGCAATTTCTGTTTCTTATAAAACTCGGGGTTTTGAAAGGCTGCAAGACGTTTTATCTGATTAAGTAACGTTGACGGTAGTCCTTGCTTTTCAATATATACGAGGTTACTTACCACAATTTTGACTTTATCAGAAAAGGATCCAATATGAAGCGGTGCCCGTAATTGTTTTGGAGACGGTGTCATCCACGGTTGATCCTCCTCCTGGTACGAGATGGTACGTACTTCCATTACTTGGTCATTTTTGATTGTTGCTTTAACTATTTCACTAAGCGCGGATGATTTCACCCGCTCAAGAGAAGCCAAAAAAGCCCATTGATCTTGATATGGTGTGAAGCTACTATCTAAAAAGAGAGAGTTGCCCTTATCTACTGGTTCTTTTTGAAGAGGTAAGGCAATAAGATTACCAAAGCCTCCTTTAGGGGTAGTATCCTGGTTTGGGGAGAAACGATCATAAGAATCCATACCCAATTGATATCGGCGTGACATGGTTTCAGTTAATAGATAACAACCCAGTTTGCGCGCCTCGGAAGCTGTGACTACTTCTGCGAAGAATATCCAAACATGTGCACCTGTTCCAGACCGTGACCTTTCGATAGCTGCTGGTACATGTATTTTGTGACACGTTTCAAAAAATGCACCAGCGTCTTCCAACCAAGAATGTTTATCGAAATCAATAGCCAGTAGATGACAGTTTCCGTCCGGAAGTAAGGGATAAATGCCGATAGTGTGTTTCCCTTCCAAATGATTCTGGAGTATATTGTCGGTTATAGGGATTAAATTTCTATTTGGACAGTTACCGCATTTTACTCTTGGCTTGCCGCATAAAATATGGTCCCATTCATGGCTACATGCTGGAGCATACCCTACTCTGCCACTCCGCTTATTTTCCCAAAGCTTTGCAAATACATCTTCCCGCCCACGAAATAGGGAACGAAACAATCGTATTTTTTCAGACAGAGACGATTCATTGTTGACCTTGTGATGACTAGTCAATGAATCTATTTCGGCATTTGAGAGTATGCCCGTGACTGGGCTATTAAGATTCCGTTTGGCTAAATGGTATGGACCTTGTTGATATTGAGAATCACCGAGCAAGCGACGGTTCTCTGCAAGTAAACGATCACGTTCTGCGGTTATCTTTTTCAGTTGTTGACGAAGTTGTTCGACTTCGCCTCGTTCATCAATCGTCATATCCATCCCATTATAAGATTGCTCTGCAGATCGTTTCCAAGAAGCAGGCTATCGCTGAGTGGTGATGGTTCACACGAAGCCTTAATTCGCTAACGCAATCTCTCCAGTATCCACACACGGACTAGTATGTCCGGATCAACGCTAAGCTTTCTTGCTTTCTTCTAATCTCCTCCCAATTGTCCGCGTAGAGTCGGATAGGATTATCTTGTCCAGCGGCTTTTTGACGTCCACTTGGACAACCTCATCGCTTTCGTCCCAGGCATTGCCATGCTCGATTTCCCTTATCGCTTTATCTAGAGTGCTTTTTCTTTTTGTTTTCGGTGCCATTTTCTTTTAATCGAGGTGCGTCTATATCCTCTTCCAGTATCTTTAATATCTCTTTGGCTGCGTAAGCCTTGTTACGCTTACGTCCTGTGGTTTCAGTCAGAATTCCTTCTTCCTCAAGGGCATTGAGCGCCTTCTGTGCTCCCGGGAAACTCACCTTGAGAAACTCCGCTGCGGCTTTGGCGCTCAGTAACGGCCTCATAAAGATAAGCTCTATGAGCTGTCCAGAAGTCGGTGACAGCTTCTTGTCGCGGCTTAACTGCGTATAAGTATGGTGGAGGTCAAGAAGCCGGCGAGCTCGTGACACAGCATCTCCCGATTGCTCTGCCACTGCTCTCAGGAAAAACTCTATCCATTGCCGCCAGGCTCCGGTCTGGCTTACTTTCCCGAGAAGCTCGTAATATTCCTGACGATGATGCTCAAAGAAGGCGCTGAGGTAGAGCAGTGGCCTGGTAAGTATTCCTTTCTGACAGAGGAAAAGGGTAATCAATAGCCTTCCTATCCTGCCATTCCCATCAAGAAATGGATGTATTGTCTCGAACTGATAATGAATCAGCGCTAATTGCACCATGAAAGGCAAATCTGACCTGGCGTGCAAGAACCTCTCCAACTGGTCGAGGCATTCCAGCATCTCAGGTACTGGTGGCGGAACAAAGGTTGCCTCATTAAGAGTGCATCCAGGGGGTCCGATCCAGTTCTGTGATTGTCGAAACTCACCTGGTGTGGCATGCTCACCGCGTACCTCTTCCATGAGGATGCCGTGTAGCTCACGGATGAATCTCAGGCTCAGCGGTAGCTCCTCCAGTCTCTTTAGGCCATATTCCATGGCTTTCACGTAGTTTTGCACTTCTCGTACATCCTTCTGTCTCTCAACCTTTGTCGCCTCGAATAGCAACAGGTCAGA
Source organism: Chloroflexota bacterium (assembly GCA_016875975.1). Taxonomy (GTDB): domain Bacteria; phylum Chloroflexota; class Dehalococcoidia; order GIF9; family UBA5629; genus VGOF01. The sequence continues at coordinate 4,483 of VGOF01000033.1, forward strand.
GAGAGATGACTGCGTGCCTTCGATACGCGATGATAGAACTGCCTCTTTGCGTATGAAAGGGTAGATCAGTAGATGAGGATTTGGAAGGTTCTCGCCCAGCCCGGATAGAATGCCCACCGCTATATCAGCTCTGGATATCAACGATACCAGGGCATCATCCCACTTAAGCTTCGGTGGCAAGGGGTTGGGGACAAAAGCCCAGTAGCCACTGGGAGCACGGACCAGCCTGCCCGAAGGGCTATTTTGAAACTGCTCGATATCCATTATTAAACACCAGTTAAATAAGATTTACCGTTATTAAACTAAAATGGTATTTTGTTTAATAATAACACCGTTTGTGGTTGAGAACAAGACGAGTTTCATTTAATCCCTCTTTGGCAATTTAAATCAGTGAGATAGAGGCAAATGAAGCTGACCAAAAGAAACCTGTCTTAGTGAGAACTAGAACCACTCAGTATTCGAACCGAATTTAGCTATGATTTTGCGATTAAATCACGGGGCATGGAACAAATGTGAACGTAGAAATGAAGTGGCTGGGCATTCAGGACTCAAATCGAACTTTTTGCAGCCTGACCTAATTGTAAGACTGCGTGATTTACTCCGAAAATCTGAGTTACCATCACCCAAACTTTAGGAATTATATCAGGCAGAGGCATGAACCCACAACATAAAGTTCGAGTTCCCTCAGGTGGAGCTGGGGAATCAATAGGTAGAACCAGTAAAACCTTCGAACTGAAATTCGCCTTAGCTGTTTAATAGTGTCTATTTCTCACTCAACCCAAGCTACTATAATTTGGATTATCTGATGTTGACTCATATTAAGTGCATTCCTACGAGGTATCACAGGCTGAAAAGACAATATCAATAAATGTTGTTTTCATTAGTTACTACCTGTCAACGAGATTTCATGGGAGCGAGGCAGTACATTCCCCAACCCATGTATTGGCGTTGGAACTGTAAATAATCATCCTGGTCAGTACGAAAATGATTTAATACCTGTTCATAGTCAGTGTGGGTGGGATTTTCTTCAAGCCAGCGTATCAGTCCATACCAACCATCCGAAATGTACCTATCCCAGTCGTCGTTGCTGGCACGGATGATGTATTCGAGTTCAAAGCCTTCATCCCGGGTAAATTGAGTTAGTTCCGATTCTGTGTGGGTAGTTGTCTGTTTTTGGGCGTATTCCGGATGTACTTGATTGCCAAGCCAGTGAGTTTCACCGATACCAAGGCGCCCATTCTGATGAACAGCCCGCTTTATTGTTTGGATTGTCTTTTGGTAGCCGCCAAAAATAAACGTTGCTCCAATACATGTTGCGGCATCGAAAGCCCCCTCTTCGAATATGTAGTCAGCCGCATGGGAGCAAACGATTTCGATTTGGTCCGACAATCCTCTCATGACCAGCTTTTTCCTTGCCCGGTCGCAGAAATCCTCGGATATATCTATGCCAATACCAGTAATACCGAATTCCTCAGCCCAAAGAATGAGGGGCTCGGCACAACCACAACCGAAGTCAATGACCCGGTTTCCTTTTTTCAATTCGAGTAATTTGCCAAGTTTGATGATTTTTTCAGGCGTGGAAGGGTTTAGTATATCCATATAGCGGTGTGAAATACTCATAAGGTCAAAAAACTCCATAATTCAAGACTCCTTCTGGAAATGGTAACTTATTAATAAAGGTGTTGCGAGACCTGAGGCTAATCTCGTTGACAATGTGGTGATGACAGCCTCAAATTGTTTCCCCAATTATCAACATCTTAGACTTCTGCTTGAAAAGAAGCAAGTAGTTCTAGGCCATAATACTAACATTGCATATACATTGGCACGACCACGTACACTTAAAAGTAATGAGGCCTTCCTTTTCTCATTCAAAATCAATATCACAATTTGAGTGAATGTGTCCTGCCCAATGTCATTTGTGGTAATAACATCACCATTCTTACGAGTGAAAAACTGGGAATTTCACCTTTTTGGTGAAACCCGAAGCTAAGTTGAGGCGATATTATTACCTAAATGGTGGAGCCGGGGTATCAATAGGTAGTACCTTTGAGATGGTTTTCGAGCTTTTCATTTAACCCGCCTGTTGGTATCGAATCCAATTTCTTTCTTGAGTGCCCTGTAGAAATCATCCCTTGCATTGAGCTCAAGCCAGGGATGGTGGCCGCATTGTTTTAACAGAATGAATCGAAAGTTTTTTAGAACACGGGAGAGCGGGCCTTTAATTCCTTCGGCTGGATGGGGATCATGGTCGCCATGAATTGCGACTACGGGGCATCGAATTTTAACCCCGAGCTTTAACAATTCTCCGGTGCTCCTTAATTTACTTGCTTGCGTCCATACCTTCTGAAAAATATCAGCGTCAGGGCCGCCCTCCGATACTGCAGGTTCTTGAGGCAGGGGAGCGAAGGAATCTGCCTTGCCCATCAGTTCCCCGAATCTGGCAAAGCTTTTGTCATCTAACCTATTAGAATTTAGCGCAGATGATAGGGACAGAACTTCTTTCTTTTCTGCTTCACTAAGGTGACTCAAACGTGTTTCCATGATTTTGGTAGCATATTTTTCCTCAAAGGGACCGCTGCTAATGAGAATGAGCTTTTTAACAAGCAAAGGATGATAGGCTGTTAATATGTAGCTTAACCATGCACCCCATGAGAAACCTATTAAAATTAACGGGGGATTGCCATAATTTTCCAGAATATTTCTTAATTCCTCTACCTGACCTTCGACAGAGTTCGCTGTTTGTAACGGTTCCAGAACGCCAATCCCCAAAGAGATCTCGCGTGCGACCGGGTACATTTCTCCTCGTGCCCCAGGCCCACCATGAACAACAGCTATATTGAACGGCTTCCTCCCATGCATTCTCAGGTTGTTCATATTCATATGTTACTCCGTTACCCCTTTGGGAACAAAGGATGACGTTGTACGAGTGTCATCGAACGTGAGCGAAAAGGCAGACTGACGAAGATAACAGGAGCAAGTACTACCTATTGATACCTTTGGTTAGAAATCTGAGGCCAAATGGAGCTGAGGGGATTCGAGTTGCCCTCGCTTATAGTCAGAAGTAGTTAAAGGCTTTTGCTGCGCTGGGAAAGTTAGCCTTTGTAGGCCCCGATTCGTTCCAGGTATTCTTTGTATTCCACCATCTTGGCCAGCACGCGGGCGGCCTGTCTGCCTGAAGGATAGGAGTAGTGCCAGCCGCGGAGCCTGGGCTTGCCTTCGCCGAATGTGGTGGTAAGCACCGGCTTATGGTAATCGGCTACCATTTGCTCAGCCAGCGCTGCCAGGAAATTGGCTGAAGAATCCACCATCATGTTGCGCAGGTCATCCTGGCTGCCTGAGTTGATTGCCGAACGTGCCTGTTGAAAAGGCCTGACCACAGCTGCGGGGTTGATGCGTCCTGAAGCTATTGCCCGCGCTATGAGCTGCGTGTGCATTGAAATCTCGTCCTCGTCCTGAATGTCCAGCATGGTAGCGAATGCCTTCACGATGGGTAGTATAGCGCTGGCTACCTTTGAGGCATCCCCGGAGATAATGGCAGTACCAAGCGTTGGTCTGTTGTCATCGGGGCCATGCCTGGAGCGAAACAAGGTAGCCAGGTCAGGCAAGGAACCAGAACCAGCGGAGAGCACCAAGGGGGCAAAGATGGAGAAACCCCCCAGCCCCATGAAGATGAGAGCATCCACCTCATCTACGTTCAATAGTTTCTCCGGAGCGGTGAGATAGCTGATGAAATTCCTGTCGCCAGCAGGGTCAACGGGGTTGCCGTGGCTCCAGCGGGGGGGGAAGACCTTATCCAGCGCATCGATAACCTTCTTGGGCAAGGTCAACACGTCCAGTCCCTGCGAGGCACAGTCATCAGCGCAGAGAACACCATAGCTGCCACCGGGAGTCAGTATTGCCACGTTCCTCCCCCTGGGCAGTGGCTGGGTAAGGAAGCCTATGGCGATGTCCAGCATCTCATCCACAGTATCAGCCCTGACCACCCCGATGCTCTTGAAGGCTGCATCGTAAGCTTCGTTAGAGCCAGCCAGGGCGCCCGAATGAGAACTGATGGCCTTGGCTGCTGCTGTGGTCTTCCCCGGCTTGAGCACTATTACCGGTTTGTTAGGGGTGACTTTCCTGACCTTCTCTAAGAAGCGTTCGCCGTGGCTCAGGCCCTCGATGTAGGCCAGTATCACCTTGACCTTGGGGTCTTCACCGAAGTGCTCGATGTAGTCCTCTATCTGTATATCGGCGGCACAGCCGCAGCTAACATAGCGGTGAAAGCCCAGGCCAACCTCGTAGCCGGTCATCACGATGGCTCCGCCTACGTTGCCACCCTGAGAAACAAGGGCCAGCGAACCATCCCTGACCAGCATGGGAAACATGAAAGCACGCAGTTCCGAAGAGGCGCTCCACATGCCCATGCAATTGGGGCCTACGAAGCGGATATTGCCTTTTTGGGCAATGCGCAGCACCTCATCCTGTAGCCTCTTGCCTTCTGGGCCTGTTTCGGCAAAGCCGGCAGAGATAATGACCGCTGCCTTCACACCCTTGGCTACGCAGTCCTCCATCACCGAGGAGACGAAGGGGGCGGGGATGACGAAGATGACCATGTCCACCGGATGGGGTATTTCGGTCACCCGCTTGTAGGCTTTGTGTCCCAGCACCTCGGGTTCCTTGTTGTTCACCGGGTAGACTGGCCCAGCAAAACCATCGAGGGCGCTGGAGAAGGTGGAGAAGCCCCACTTGTTCCGGTTATTGGTGGCGCCGACCACTGCCACCGACCTGGGATTGAATAGCGGTTCCAGTTCTGCGGTTATCGATTTACTCATTTACACTCCACTGTTACAAATTGGGCACAGATTGCGAATTGCATAAACAGGTTGCTGGCATAATATATTGGGGTATTTAGTTGAATTGAATTTCGCCGCCACTGGAGTACAGGGCAGCAATCAATGCCCCCAGCACTCCTATCGCAATACTCACGATGAGCAGGGCGATGCCCACCCACATCCAGGTTCGCTGTGTCTTCTTAAAGTGCTCGACGCTGTTCCAGGTCTTGCTTTGCCAGGCCCACTCGTTGCCTTTTATGCCCAGTATGATGGACATTATTATTCCCAAAACGAAAGCTAGTAGGGATATCCAGACTCTATTGCCGATGCCCCATATCCAGCTCATTAGGAAAGCGCCCCAGTTCCAGCCCCGTATCTCATCGGGGATGACTGCGTCTTTGCCCTGTCCTGACGTGTTTCCCGTGGCAGCTTCAGCTTTAGCCGCTGCCTTTGCTTTCGCTGGTGCTTCGGCTGGGGGCTTGGTCAACCCCTTGCCCGGTTTTGTCTCCACCGCGGTTACGGCGGCCGGTGCACTTACAGCAGATGCTACAGCAGCTTTTTCAGTGAACATCTCCTCCACACATGGATTGCAGTATATCTTCCCCTTGAGAGTCACCTTGCATTCTTCGCAGACCAGTTTGCCACAACTTACACAGGCTCCAGCAGCATCTACTTTCTTGTGATAAGCGCAGGTAACCGCCATTTCTGTTCACCTCCCGTTGATTTCAAGATTTCGCCGATGTAGTATTATCTCAGAAGTATACCATAAATCTCTAATATCTCATTCGAGTCGGTTTTGGGTGAGAGCATTGCTGCCGAGAGACCTCTAAACCTTACGAGGGCAGCTTCGTTAATCAGGATGTATAAGCAAGGAGGAATGAAATGAGCAAAATGCTAAAAGTTCTGTTACCCGTGTTGCTGGTAGTGGCGCTGGTCTTGTCGGCAGCGTGCTCTGCCAGGAAAGGAATTGCTCCATCGCCGCCATATCCTGCACCTGCGCCTATGGTGCCTTCTGCTGCGGAGAGAAGCTATTCTGCTGAAGACAGTGCCGCCGGAGGCCAGACTGCAGGCTCTGAAACCGAGCGCAGGATTGTCAGGACGGGCTATCTAACGCTGGAAGTGAAGAATATTGCTGATTCCATGGTAGCCGTCTCCAATCTAGCCAAAGAGCTGGGTGGCTATGTCGTCTCCTCTAACAAGCAGGGGGGTGATGGCGCTGTGACTGGCAGGGTCGCAATTCGTGTCCCGGTGGAACGGTTTGATGAGGCGCTGGACAAGCTAAGAAAGCTAGCCGTGGATGTGCCCTATGAAAGCACTGAAGGGCGGGATGTGACCGAGGAATACTCTGACCTCAAAGCACAGCTCCGCAACCTGGAAGCTACTGAAGCCCAGTACCTGGAGCTGCTGAAGAAGGCGGACAAGGTAGAGGACATCCTGAAAGTGCAGCGGGAGCTTTCCGACGTACGCGGGCAAATCGAGCGGGTCAAGGGGCGAATTCAGTACCTGGAACGCACCTCAGACATGGCACTTATCGAGGTAACTCTACAGCAGACCAAGCCTCTGGGCGAAACCGGCTGGAGCGCATTAAAGACCCTGAAATCGGCAGCGCGCGGGCTGATTAACTTTGGCAAGATACTGGTTGATGCACTTATCTGGATAGCCATCTTCAGCCCCATTTGGGTGCCCATTGTTGTCCTGGTGTGGTACTTCAGGAAGCGGCGCAAGGCCAAAATAAGCTAG
>VGOF01000034.1 GCA_016875975.1 Chloroflexota bacterium
CTGTGGAGCAGGTACTTGCTCCGGAGCTGGCGGGCAAGCCGGTGATAGTTGGTGGGAGGCCTGAGCGACGTGGGGTGGTTGCCTCTGCCTCCTACGAAGCGCGTGCTTATAGTGTCAGAGCAGCTATGCCACTGGCCCAAGCTTATCGTCTCTGTCCACAGGCTATCTTCCTTCAGGGCGATTTCAGGAAATATCGGGACTTTTCGGCCAGGTTCATGAATATCCTGGCGGATTTTTCACCATCGTTGGAGCCGGGTGGGCTTGATGAGGCTTATCTCGATGTGACTGGTTGCGATATCTTCGGCACACCGTTCCAGATTGCGAAGAAGATAAAGGAAAGGGTCAGGAAGGAGCTTGGCCTGATTGCCTCGGTAGGCATAGCCTCCTGTAAAGTGGTGGCCAAGGTGGCTTCTGACGCGGGCAAGCCTGATGGGCTGGTTGAGGTTCCTGTTGGTGGGGAGAGAAGTTTCCTGGCGCCTTTGCCGGTGGTGCGCCTGCCCGGCGTTGGCGACAAGACTGAGCAGATGCTTGTGGTGATGGGTGTGAAGACCATCGGCCAGCTTGCCAACTTGCCTCTGGAACTGCTGAAAAGCCGATTCGGTACCTTTGGAGTTATGCTGCATGAACACGCCAACGGCATAGACGATAGCAAGGTGGAGATGTATGGCGAAGTCAAGTCCATCAGCCGTGAGACAACATTGGAGCGGGATACCCTGGATTCGCAGTTTCTTGAGGGGGTGCTGCGCCACCTTTCTGAAAAAGTCGGGGCTGATTTGCGCCATGAGGGCAAGAGAGCCAGGAGCGTAGTATTGAAGTTACGATATTCTGACTTTGAAACCATCACCCGGCGCTTTACTCCTAGAGAATCTTTGGCTTCTGACGAGGTAATCTTCGCTGAAGCAGTTCGGCTGCTGAGCCAGGCGTTGGCAAAGAAGCGCAAGCCGGTGCGGCTTATCGGCGTTGGTGTATCGAATCTCGTGGGCGAGGCAAGACAACTTGCCATGTTTGACCAGACAGCGCGGCGTTTGGAATTGCTGGACAAGACCATCGACCGCATCCGCCGGAAATACGGATTTGCGGCTATTCAGACCGGACGCACCTTTGCACTGCGAGACATATTCTCCGAGGCCGGGGAAGACTAGGTTTGGCAACTTCCCTGGTTTTTTGGTAAACTCGATGGCTACAGTTCGGCTTGGTATTGACACTAAAACTCGGGAAGGAGAATAGTTATGCCTCCATACGCTTATTTTCATAAGAAATTCGTGCCATTATCTGAAGCTAAAATCGGCGTTCTAACTCATGCCTTGCACTATGGCACTGCCTGTTTTGACGGAATCCGTGGCAACTGGAACGAGGAGAAACAGGAACTATATCTCTTTCGTCTCAAAGAACACTATCAGCGGCTGCATAAAGGGTGCCGGATTCTGAAAATCGACTTGCCCTATACTGTAGATGAGCTATGCAAACTGACTGTGGAGGTGGTGGAGAAGAGCGGTTATCATGAGGATGTTTATGTTCGCCCTCTGGCTTATAAGAGCCATCAGGCTATCGGGGTCAAACTTCATGACCTGGAGGACGATTTTCTGATTGTGGTGGCTACTTTACCGGCCTATCTTGATGCTGATAAGGGAGTTCGCTGCTGTGTATCTTCCTGGCGGCGCATTGATGATACCATGATTCCGGCTAGGGGCAAGATCACTGGCATTTATGTGAACAGTGCCTTGGCCAAGACTGAGGCCAATATACGTGGCTTTGACGAGGCTATCCTACTTACTCATGACGGGCATGTGGCCGAAGGCAGCGGCGAGAATATTTTCCTGTTCATTGATGGCAAATTGGTCACACCGCCTAGCTCCGACAATATCCTGCTGGGTATCACCAGGGATACGGTTATGAAGCTGGCCAAGAACGAGCTGGGGATTGAAACGGAAGAAAGAACGGTTGACCGCACCGAGCTCTATACAGCGGATGAGGCTTTCTTCACAGGTACCGCAGCCCATGTTACGCCGATAATCGAGGTTGACGAGCGCCAGGTGGGCGATGGCAAGATAGGGGAGATGACCAAGAAGCTGCAGGACCTCTATTTCGGTGTCATTAAGGGCAAGAATCCCAAGTACATGGACTGGTGCACTCCGGTTCGAGCCAAAGTAGCTAAAGCCAGCTAATAAAGAGATTTTAGTTTTGAAGGTAATGCTGCTGGTTTTTCTGGAGATTACCTGGAAGTCAGTGGGCTTCTACCCGCAGCGCCTTTAGTAAGTAAAGCAAACGGCTGCTTTCTTCCAACGCTGTGGTATAGTGGTAAGCATCCTCCAATAGCTGGCCCACGGCAAAGCTGCCATGACCGCGCACCAGGACGACCTTATTTCCCTTCAGTGCCTCTGCAATTTCTTCGGCGAAGCCACCTGGTTTAACTGCAGTCCCGTGGCCCAGGACTGGCACTTTTGGCAGCAACAGCTTACCTTCTACATCGCTGGGGCTGATATCTCGCTCGGTGAAAGAGAGGGCCACGGCATAGACGGGGTGGGCGTGGACTATGGCTAGGGCGGACGTCTTTCTATAAATGGCACGATGGACGTCCAACTCGGTGGAAGCCAGTGGCGTGGAACGGTCGTTTTTGTTCAGGCCGGTTTCTATCAGGTCGTGCTCTTCCAGGGCACCCAGCATGCTGTTGCGGTGAGTGATAAATAGGCGTTCACCTATCCTGACGCTGAGATTGCCGCTGTGTGAGGATACCAAGCCTCGGGCACAGAGGTCACGTCCCACAGACTGAAACTGAGCCGTAAGCATTCTCTTCTTATTTGTACACCAATTCAGGACATTAAGGCAAGCTGGATGCCAATATGAGATAGTCGCGCATGGTATATTTTGCTATCTGTGGTTTACTATATCAGCGACTTGGCTTACCTAAGATTTGGGTCTTCTGGCTCTGGGCATTTTCCCGGACTCGGTGGGGTTAGCCTGAGCTATTGCCGCCTTGTTGACTTTCTTCATCAGGCGTGACTTGCGCCTGGAGGCTGCGTTGGGGTGGATTGCGCCCTTCTTGGCTGCCCTGTCCAGTGTGCTTATGGAAACAACGGCTGCCTGTTTGGCTGACTCAATGTCTTTGTTCTCAATAAGCTTTTCTACATGGGTTAGGTGGGTCTTAGTTTCACTCCTGATGGACTTGTTCCGCAGCCGTTTTTTTTCTGCTGCTCGTGCTGCTTTTTCTGCTGATGTTGTCTCTTTGGGCAATCTATACCTCCTTGAAGTTATGTGCTAATACCGGCTTTAGCCTGGCTGGTTCTCTTAACGCTGATGACACCGCGGACGCCTTGCAGCCTGGAAAGGACATGGGTCAACTGGGTCATGCCACTGATCTCCAGGGTGGCATAGACAGAGGTGATATCGTTTTCGTAGCTGGTGCTGATGCTGGCTATGTTCACATTCGAGTCAGCAACCACGGTGGTAATGTCACGAAGGACCCCTACCCTGTCCCAGGCATCGACCTGGATGTTGACCGGGTGTACTTCGTGGACTTTCCCCCAGTTTACCTGTATCAGTCGCTCTTTTTCTTCGATGTTGAGCACGTTCACACAGTCTTTCCGATGTACTGTAATGCCATGGCTTCGCGTAATATAACCGATAATATCGTCGCCGGGCAAGGGACTGCAGCAGACGGCCAGGTGGGTGAGCAGGTCGCCCACGCCGAGAACTTCTATGGTGGCTCCGGTGGTCTTAGCTACTGCCCGGGCTTTTGCCACCACCGGTGGTTCTTCGGGCTGGGGTTCGGTGGCTAGCTTGAGGGCGAGCTGGTGGAGGGTGATGCCGCCATAGCCGATTGCTGCCAGAAAATCGTCATACGTCTCGCAGTTAAATAGCTGTGCTGTTTCTTCGTTGTTGGGCAATGTTATACCCAGGCGCTTGACCTCCCGTTCTAGAATTTGGCGGCCACGTTCGATGTTCTGGGTTCGCTCTTGTTTCTTGAACCACTGTCTTACCTTCTCACGCGCGTGGGAGGTTTTCACAAAGCCCAGGTCTGGATTTAGCCAGTCGAGGCTTGGTCCTTTGCTGGCCTTGGTGGTCATGATTTCCACCACGTCTCCGTTCTTTAGCTCGTAGCTCAGAGATACCAGTCTGCCGTTTACCTTGGCGCCGATGCAGCGGTGTCCGAGTTCAGTATGGATGCGATAGGCGAAGTCCAGAGGTGTGGCGCCGATGGGCAACTCTTTTATCTCGCCTTGCGGTGTGAAGACAAATACTTGGTCTATGAAGACGTCTGTCTTCAATGATTCCAGAAATTCCTCGCTGCCAAGCTCGCTTTGCCATTCGATAAGCTGGCGTAGCCAGGCTATCTTATTCTCAAAGTGCTGGTCATGTTTGGCGCCTTCCTTGTAGCGCCAGTGGGCGGCCACGCCGTAATCGGCAAGTCGATGCATCTCGTAGGTGCGGATTTGTATTTCCAGGGGTGTGGTGCCTTTTGCCAGGACTGTGGTGTGTAGTGATTGGTAGCCGTTTTCCTTTGGGTTAGCGATAAAATCGGAGAACTCCTCGGGCATAGGGTGCCACAGGTTATGGACTACACCCAGCGCCTGGTAACAATCTGGGATGGTGTTCACCAGTACACGGACCGCAAGCAGGTCGTGTATCTGGTCAAAATCTCTGCCCTGTTCGGCATATCTTTCTATCTTGTCGTGTATGCTGTAGATGTGCTTGGGTCTGCCGGCGACTTCTGCCTCAATGCCAGCTTTTGCCAGTTCTTTTTCCAGAGTGGTGGTGACATCAGCAATAAAATCCTCGCGTTCTTCTCGGCGCGTAGCCAGGAGTCGGGCTATCTTGTGGTATTGCTTGGGCTCTAGATAACGGAAGGAGAGGTCTTCCAATTGCCACTTAATCTGCCAGATGCCGAGGCGATGGGCTAGTGGGGCATAAATCTCCAGCGTTTCATGTGCGATGCTGCGGCGTTTTTCAGGCGGCAGAGCCTCTAATGTGTGCATGTTGTGCAATCTGTCGGACAGCTTGATGAATACCACCCTGAGGTCCTCTGCCATGGCGATGAGCATTTTCCGCAGATTCTGAGCTTGGGTTTCGCGTTTCTGCGCTGCGTTGGCTCGCCAGGACAGCTTGCTTAGCTTGGTGGTGCCATCAACGAGCTTAGCCACCTCGCGGCCAAACTTGGACTCGACCTTGGCCAATGGTACTCCTGCGTCTTCGGTCACGTCATGGAGAAGTGCTGCGGCCAGGGTGGCGGCGTCGAGTTGCAACTCAGCCAGCATCATTGCCGTCTGTAATGGATGTTCCAGATAAGGGTCGCCGGACTTACGCACCTGGCCCTCGTGAGCTTTCAGCGCGAACTCATACGCTGCCTCTACCAGTTTCACTTTCTCTGGAGGCAAGTATTCTCTGGCGTTATCGATGAGTGGAGTGCTATCCATTGTGTTTACGGCTGTGGTAGTATCATAATGCAAAGGTAGATAGCGATGCAAATACGAAATCGCCTGGTTTTGACAACTTAACATCTCATGTGTAGGATTGCGAGCATGGATGGCGAGAAGGCTCTACAGAGGTACGGGAGACAGCTCATAATTGAGGGGTTTGGTGAGGAGGGGCAAGAAAGGCTGAGGGCTGCACAGGTGGTCATTGCTGGAGCTGGTGGCTTAGGCTCGGTAATCTCTATTTACCTGGCTGTGGCGGGGGTAGGCAAAATCCGGATAATCGACCATGATATTGTGGAACTGAGCAACTTGAATCGGCAGGTTCTTTACGGGGATAGCGATATTGGTGGAAAGAAGGCACAGGTGGCCGAGAGGAAGCTCCGAGCCTTGAACCCGGAGATTGTGGTTGAGGCGGTAACCGAGACTATAACCGATGGCAATGCCTTCCAACTGCTTGGCGGATTCGACGCCATAGTGGATGCCATGGACAACCTTCCTACTAGATACATACTAAACAGCGTGGCTGTAGGTCAGGGAGTGCCCCTGTTTCACGGCGCGGTTCGTGGTTTCGAAGGGCGGGCTACTACCATCATTCCGGGCATAACCCCGTGCCTGAAGTGCATCTATCCTCGTGCCCCCCAGCCTGAGGTGACGCCGGTTATAGGCGTTGCTCCTGCTGTCATTGGCAGCATAGAGGCTACTGAGGTCATAAAATATATTGTGGGAATCGGAGAACTTTTGACCAACCGGCTTCTGGTCTATGATGGGTTGAACATGGAGTTCATGGAAATTAGGCTGGAACGACATCACGATTGCGGTGTGTGTGGTCACCTCGCGGGCAGCCAGAGATGAGCGTCAAGGTCAAGCTTCATCCTTATCTCAGGAAGTTTGCGGGAGGGGAGAGCGTGGTTGAGGTCTCTGGACATACTGTGGCCGAATGTCTTGGTGACCTGGAGGCAAAGTTTCCCGGGATGAAGCAGCAGCTTCTGGATGAGCAGGGCAAGCTGCGCAGTTTCTACGATATCTGCGTCAATCTGCAAAGCTCGCAGACAGACCCGCTGTCTGAGCCAGTCAAGGACGGTGATGAGCTGCTTATCATTACCGTTATTGCCGGAGGGTAGAAGCGTGTATCCTTCGTTTCCTGAGCTACTTCTGGTTCTTCTGCCGTGCCATGACAGAGAGCCATAAGGCCAGGCCGCCGATGACTGCGCCCAGAATGTAGGCATTGCGAAAGCCGCCGAGGAGCACCTCGGTGGGAATTGCTGCCCTGGTCAGACTGGTTTCAGCTTGTGCATGTGGTATAACGGAAGAGAACAGGGTCTCGAACAGGGCCACACCGATTATCATCCCCAGATGTTGTACCGTTCGGTATACTGCTGACGCTATACCCTGCCTCTCTTGTGGGACTATGCTCATCACCTGGTTGTTGTTAGGTGCAATGAAGGAGGCGTAGGATATTGCCATCCAGGCCATGAAGATGATGGCTGGTAGAATTCCTGGACGTGCTAGGGCAAAGATGAGGAAAACGCAGGCTAGGGTTGCCGAGGCCATGCCGGATGAGCACAGTGTGCCGGGTTTGATTCTGTCTGAAAGGCGTCCCATGAAAGGTGACACAATCACGTATACTACAGAGTAAACCATAATGACCAAGCCGGCAACGTTTGGCGTCAATCCCTTGACTAGCATCAGGTAGAAGGGCATGAGGAAATTATTGCCTGCATAGAGCGCAAAGGCGGCGAACATGGCCAGGGCGGCATACTTGAATGCCCCCAGTTGGAAAAGGCTCAGGTCCAACATCGGCTCCGGGCATCTCTTTTCCCAGACGAAGAATATGGCCAGTAATAAAGCGGCAGCAGCGAAAAGGGACAGGATTAGTGGCGAGGTCCAGCCAGATTCCTGCCCTCGGTTAATGGCGTAGACCAAGAGGGAGAGGCCGAAGAAGCTGAGCAGGGCGCCTGGCAGGTCAAATCGGGAGCCCGGTTCTTTGCCTGCGCCCTGTGTCATGTCCTTGGGCAGCACTCTGATTGAAACGATGGCAGCTATGATACCCACCGGCACGTTTACCAGGAACACCCAGTGCCAGCTAAGCCAGGCAGTGATGAAGCCGCCCAGAGGTGCTCCCAGGGCAATACCCAGCCCTGAGCTCAATGCGAGGATGCCGAATGCCCAGCCCTTGCGGTGCTCTGGCAGATACCTGGCGATTATCGCCGTGCCGACGCCATAGAGTATGGCACCGCCAAAGCCCTGGATGCACCGTGAACCGATCAGCAATGCCAGGCTAGGCGAGACACCGCAGAAAAAGGAACCTATGACGAACAGACAGAATCCCAGAATGAAAATTCTGTTGAACCCGAATCTATCGCCCAGTTTCCCAAATATGGGCAGAGTGCTGCTCAGAACCAGGAGGTAGGCCAGAGTGACATAGACTACGCTGCCGGTGCTGACGTTGAAGTAGTGGGCAATGGTCGGCAGTGAGATATTGACGATGTAGTCATCGAGGACGACCATGAATGCAGCGAAGGCTACAGTGATAGTTATCCAGCGCTGTTGAGAAATGCTGGCTATAGTGTTATCTGCCATATTAGGCCGTCAAGGTATTGGCAGCAATCTTACCATTGCTCAATATGTTTTGGAAGCTACTAACCAGATTTTTATTCGACTATCGGGAAAAAAGGCTGTATCATAATGCGCATTGATGGTCGTGCGGGCTGATAGGCCCGCGAACTGTTATAAGGAGGTAGTATCTATGAAGATAGTGAAGCTGTGCAAAGAGGGTTCTTGCTGTCCTGAGGTCAGGGTCACTGAGTCCCAGGTGGAAATCGGCGAGAAGGACAACGTCTGCGTCCTGACCACTGCCCAGTGGGAGATACTCAGGGCGAAGGTGCTTAACGGCGAACTGTAGAGCGGAAAGCCTGTTGCTCGGGCCGACCTGGTGGTCATTGACTATTTATGATGTCATTGTTGGCATTTCTCGTTCTGTCATTCTGACCCTGAACGAAGTGAAGGGGGAGAATCTCATGATTCTGCCTCACCGGCGAGATTCTTCGGTCGCCCCGATAGAATCGGGGATCCCTCAAGGATGACAGCGAGAGCAAGATAGTCACCCCTTCAGTGGAAGGATTCGCAATGACGTGTGGGTCTGATGGCTAAAATAATTGCAGTCTGCCGCAGCGACAACAAAGGGGTGCCGAAGCAGGACATCGGCGAAGGCCTGTTTCGTGAGGAATACGGCCTTGAGAACGATGCTCATGCCGATTGCTGCTCTCACCGGCAGGTAAGCTTGCTGGCCATGGAGAGCATCGAAAAGATGCGTAAGCTGGGACTGGATGTCAAGCCCGGCGACTTTGCTGAGAACTTGACCACTGAGGGGATAGCGCTGGTTTCTCTCCCCGTAGGTACCAGAGTGGCTGTGGGTGCGGAAGTTGTCCTGGAAATAAGCCAGATAGGTAAAGAATGTCATACCGGCTGCGCTATCATGCGTCAGGTGGGCAAGTGTATCATGCCTAAGGAGGGGGTGTTTGCCAGGGTGGTGCGGGGGGGGAAAGTCAGGCGCGGAGATGAGATAGGGGAAGTAAGAGATGGATGAGGAGACCGAAAGGCTATCTGTCCTCAGGATCACTGAGCAGGACAGGAACGAAGTCGAGGACTTGGTCGTCAGGGAATTCCCTCTGACTATTTTCCTGGATGGCCAGGAGCTGGTAACTCTTCTGTGTTCTCCTACAAATCTCAAGTATCTGGCTGTCGGGTTTCTTCTTTCCGAAGGGCTGGTACATGGCAAAGACGATGTCAAAGACATAACAGTTGACAGCCAGAAGGGTGTGGTGCATGTTGATACTTCAGGGGGCAAGGAGCTGGCCAAGGAGCTTCTGTTCAAGCGCATGATAACTTCGGGCTGTGGCAGGGGGGCGACTTTCTATAACGTAGCTGATGTCCAGGGGAAGGTAAAAGTGGAATCCCGGATTAGGATATCAGCCTCTGAAGTTTTTGCCCTGGTTAAAGAGTTCCAACACCGTTCCCAGGTCTTCAGGACAACCGGTGGCGTTCACAGCGCTGCTTTATGTGACACGAAGAATATCCTGGTTTTCGGCGAGGACATAGGCAGGCACAACGCCATTGACAAAATCTTGGGGGAATGTCTTTTGAATGATATTCCAGTAGACGACCGCATAATAGTTACCAGCGGCAGGGTCTCCTCTGAGATATTGCTTAAGGTGAATAAGAGAAATATCCCTATACTAATCTCCAAGTCGGCTCCCACTGACCAGGGTGTTAAGCTGGCCAAAAGTCTGGGTGTGACCCTGGTGGGCTTTGTCCGTGGTAAAAAGATGAATGTCTATGCTCACGAATGGAGAATTGTGAGCGATGAATGACCGAGAAGCCGAGCTGCGGGACAAAATCCTGGGCTTGAAGAAAAAGAGAAACGCTGTCATCCTGGTGCACAACTACCAGTTGGGCGAGGTGCAGGACATCGGCGATTTTATCGGCGATTCGCTGGAATTGAGTCAGAATGCGGCCAGGACCGATGCTGATGTCATCGTGTTCTGTGGCGTTCACTTTATGGCGGAGACGGCTTCTATCATCTGTCCTAGCAAGACCGTATTGCTGCCGGAGATACATGCCGGCTGCCCCATGGCTAACATGATTACGGCTGAGGCCCTGCGCGCCAGGAAAAAAGAGCATCCTGGGGTTCCGGTGGTGTGCTACATCAACTCCTCGGCGGCAGTGAAAGCGGAGTCGGATGTCTGCTGCACTTCTGCCAATGCGGTCAAGGTGGTGGAGAGCGTGGATGCAGGCGAGGTACTTTTTGTACCCGACCAGTACCTGGGGCATTATGTTTCCACTAAGACGAATAAAAAGTTCATCCTCTGGCCTGGCTTTTGCCCCACGCATGCGCGGATACGGCCGGAGCATATTGCTCAGGCTAAACGGGAATATCCCAATGCGGTTGTGGTGGTTCACCCAGAGTGCAAGCCAGATGTGATAGCGGTGGCAGACCAGGTTTTCAGCACCAGTGGCATGATTCGGTTTGCCCAGCGAGATGATGTAAAAGAGATGATTGTGGGCACGGAGGTGGGGATTATCCATCGGCTGAGGAAGGAAAATCCGGGCAAGAAATTCATCCCTGTTTCGGAGCAGGCCGTTTGCCCCAACATGAAGTTGATAAACCTGGAAAAGGTGTTGTGGTCGTTGGAGGAGATGCAGCCGGAGGTGAAGGTGCCTGAGGGCATCCGCGTTAAGGCTATTGCTGCCGTGGACAAGATGCTGGCTATAGGCAGAAGCCAGTGAGGTAAATCAAAAATCAAAATGCAAAATGACAAGTCAAAAATCAAAATGCACTGTGACTCCTACCCGGTCATTGCGAGTTTTTCCGCTGAAGGACGTGGCAATCTCTTTGGTTTGCCCTCAGCTATGAAATCTACACATCGCCAAGAATTTTTGAATTCTAACCTGTGCCTTTAAGTTTTAGTTTTTAATTTTGACTTATCGGTGATGAAAGAGATGGGCAAGGTGGTTGTCTTGGTCACTGCCAGCTCGCAGGAGGAGGCTCAGAAAATAGCCGACTTGCTGCTGGA
>VGOF01000035.1 GCA_016875975.1 Chloroflexota bacterium
GCGCATTCGCCAAATAGAAGCCAAAGCTCTGCGCAAGTTGCGGCATCCCAGTCGGAGCAGAAAACTAAAAGACTATCTAGAGTAAACCCAGAACACAAGATAGCAGCTAGGAGGAAATAGATGAGAGCTATTCAAGGAATAATCATGGCCATCGGTGTAATCGCTATTCTCATAGCTGTCGCTGTGGCTATCGGTTACTTCCTTTTCACACTTACGCCTTGGCTCCAAGCAAGGATGATCCCTGTAGCAGTCACTGCCGAAGCCGCCAAGAGCTTCGACCAAAAACTGGACGGGCTCCGGGCAGAAACAAAGAAGGCAATCGAGTCCGGAGAAAAAAAAGAGATTACCCTGACAATAACAGAAAACGAGATCAATTCCAAACTGCTCGAGACACTGGCTGAAGGCAAGATGCCATTCAAATTAAGTAAACCACTCATTAACCTTCGGGATGGGCGTTTCCTGGTCTACGGTATACTCGACACACCAGGTGTTCCGGCCAAAGTAGCGGCTAGGGGACGCATCGATGTAGCAAACGGAACCCCCAAAATAGTAATCGAAGATTTCAATCTTGGTAAGTTGCCTTTACCCAAAGGCGTGGCCAAGCGAGTAGAGGGCATAACCAATATCATGGTTAAACTACAGCTAGCCGACTGGCCACTAGAATTGACAAAAGTTAGCATAACAGATCGCCAACTGACATTCTCTGCAAGAGTAAAGACAGTGAAGTAGACGGGTTCAACGCTTCCGCAGAGTGCCCATCAAATCCTTGGGCAATGTTCCGCTTGCCGCCATCTTGGTAAACTTCTGCACCTGATAAAATTGACTGATCAGTTGGTTGACATCTGCAGAATTAGTGCCACTTCCCCTGGCGATACGCCGTTTTCGGCTACCATTGATAATTGCAGGACTATATCGCTCCTCTGGCGTCATCGAAAGAACAATCGCTTCGATTTTCTTCAAACGGTCTTCTTCATGCCCATTAACCATCGCTGGTACAAGCTTCGAGAAGCCAGGCATCATTTCCATAAGTTCGGCAAGGGTTCCCATTTTTCTGACTTGGCGAAGCTGCCACAAGAAATCGTCCAGGCTGAACGTTGCAGTCCGTATCCTCCCCACAACCTGCTTGGCTTTCTTCTCGTCAAAGGTCTTCTCTACTTTCTCTATCAGCGTCATGACGTCACCCATGCCCAGTATGCGTGATGCCATACGCTCTGGATAAAACGGCTCCAGCGCACTTGGCTTTTCACCAGTCCCGATGAACTTGATAGACACCCCCGTAACAAATCTGATAGAAAGCGCAGCACCACCTCGAGCATCACCATCCGTTTTCGTCAGAATAAGACCAGTAAGCCCCACACTACTGTTGAACGCTTCAGCCACATTCACGGCATCTTGTCCTGTCATAGCATCAACCACCAGCAAGGTCTCGACAGGCTTAATCTCTCGCTTTAGCTGGGCTAGCTCAGCAATCAATATTTCGTCGACATGCAAACGCCCTTGCGTATCTATCAACACCCAATTAGCAGCTATCTCATCAGCCCTTTTCATTGCTCCCATACAAATACTTAAAGGCGACGCTCCCTTCTCCTTAGTAAAGACAGGGATGTCAATCTGGTGACCAAGCTTCACCAACTGCTCAATCGCAGCCGGGCGACGTGTGTCAGCCGCCACTAGCAAGGGACGTTGCCCCGACTGCTTAAGATGAGCAGCCAGCTTTGCAACAGTGGCCGTCTTCCCGGAGCCTTGCAGGCCAACTAGCATAGCCACTGAAGGTGGCCGATTAGCTGCCATAAGGCGACTTTGCTCTTTGCCCAAGACCGCAATGAGTTCTTCGTTTACAATCTTGATAATCTGCTGCGCAGGAGTCAGGCTCTCCAACACTCTGGCCGTCAATGCCCTTTCTCGCACTACAGCCAGAAAGCTCTTCACCACCCTGAAGTTCACATCGGCTTCGAGTAGTGCAAGACGTATCTGCCGCAGAGCCTCATCAACGTCTTTTTCACTGAGCTTTCCCCTACTAGCCAGACTGTTAAAAATCTTACTAATCTTCTGGGTCAGCGCTTCAAACATCAAACATTCACCTGCGATTATGCAAAGACATCCGAGTATTCGCCAAGAAACTCGTCTCGAACTTAGAATAGACTTTGAACTAATCCACCATCGACTTGAATCGTAGCACCTGTGATGTAACTTGCTCGCTCTGAAGCTAAGAAAACAACCAGGTTAGCCACCTCCTCAGGTGCACCACAACGGCCAAGCGGTATATTGGCAGTGATATCTGATAGCGTAGCCTCATATGTTCTTTCTTGAGACTCCGCTCGTTTACGAACTACAGTTGATAGCCTATCAGTTAGAATCCATCCAGGACATACACTGTTCACCAATATATTAGCACCTGCAACCTCATTCGACAGCGTCTTTGCCAAGCCAATTACCGCTGCCCTAACAGAATTGGAAAGGATAAGCCCCTGGATAGGCTGCTTGGCAGCTACTGACACCATGTTCACAATCCTACCCCACCCACCATTTCGAAGATATGGGATAACTGCACGACACATACGCACTGTGCTCAGCAGGTTCAACCTGACTGCGTCTTCCCAATCTTGATCACCAAAAGTTTCAAATGAGCCAGAAGGCGGACCGCCAGCATTAGTAACCAATATATCTATTCGCCCGAATTCGCTGATGGTCTGCCGCACTAAGTTCTCGATATCAATCGACTTAGTCACATCAGCAACTATCGGGAGGACTCTACTAGCAGTATTATCCCTGATCTCATTAGCTACCTCCAGTAAGGCTGTTCCCCCACGAGCACAAACAGTCACGTTGGCGCCTTCTCGTGCCAACCCCAAAGCCACTGCCTTTCCCAAGCCTTTGCTGGCCGCTGCTACAATCGCCGTCTTGCCGCTAATACCTAAATCCATACGACACTAATATGAGGAGGCAAAAACACCAATTCTGCAATATGAATAATGGTAAGTAGCTCAGATACTACTGAATGCCTGCACGTTTCAGGCACAGCTTCCATCGGGCATTGACCCATTCTTGCAATTCGTTGAGTTGCTGCTCAGTGATGTTTTTGAACCTCCCCTGCTCCACCACATAGTCTCTCAACGGCCGCAGCTTACCACCTCTACGAGCAATCGATTCGCTGGCTGCGGTGAACCTAAACACACCATTGTTGACTTCGTAAAGCACCACCCAACCAGTCTCAACTGCAAGCTGACCAATTCTCACCGTATCACTAAAAGCAAATCCCCAACCAGGAGGACACGGTATGAACACATGAATAAATCTGGTTCCTACAACGTCTTTCGCCGTTCTCACCTTCTCGTAGAGGTCTAGCGGATAAGCAGCATCAGCCGTGGCAACGTAGGGAATATTGTGCGCTTCCATTATCGCCGCAATATCTTTTGGCCTTTGCTGTTTGCCCAGCACAGGAGTAGTACCAGAGGTAGCACCCAAAGGGGTAGACCCAGAACGCTGGTTCCCTGTATTCATATAGCCTTCGTTGTCATAGCAGACATAAATGAAGTCAGTTCGCCTCTCAGCAGCACCACTAAGCGCCTGAATCCCTATATCAAATGTGCCGCCATCACCAGCAACAGCCAACACAGTTAGCCCTTTGCGTCCAACCATTTTCAACCCGGCAACTAAACCACTGGCCGCTGCCCCAGTTGAAGCAAACGGAGTATTCACACATGGAACATCCACAGACGTGATGGGATACATGCCATGCAATACGGTAAGGCAGCTAGCCGGGACCGTCACAATAACCTGTCCGTCAAGCGCCTTAAGTATATAGCGATAGGCTAACGACAGGGCACAACCCGGACAGGTTCTATTCCCAGGCAACAGATACTCTTTCTCACTTAAAGTAACAGCACTAACCTTGGTCATTACAGTCCCCTTAAATCTGACATATCCATTCAGGATACTCGACATTCAAAGCGCCTTGTCCCAATAACATCACGGCCTTCTCCACTGCATCCACCAAATCCCTAGCTTTGACATCACGGCCACCCAATCCCACAATATAGTTTCGAATCATGGCAGTCGTGTCAATACCATAGAGCGCAGCCTTTATCTCAGAGCACACAGCGCCCTCTGAACCGTAGCTGATATCCTTGTCGAAGACCACAACCACCCGGGATTTCCTCAGCGCCCTAACCAAATCGGACTTGGGAAATGGTCGGAAAACTCTCAAACCCAACACCCCTACCTTATGCCCCTTCTCTCTAAGCTGCTTCGATGCCACCATCGCTTCCATTGCCAGGCTACCCATAGCTACTATTACTATGTCGGCATCATCTAGCCTGAAATCCCAATAAGTATTGTCATAGCCTCTCCCAAACATCTCTCCAAATTCCTGTCCAACAGACACAATCGTTTCCCGTGAGTTCTGCAAAGCTTCCTGGAGGAGAAAACGCAGCTCCATATACCCATGGCACAGTATCCCTTGAGTATTGGCCCTGGGATTGGCCAGAGTAACAAGGTTATAATTTCTAGGACTCGACGGGTCGAGGATAGTGTGCGGTTTGTAGGGTGGCAGAAATTTGTCCACGCTCCCCTGAGATGGCACATCTACAGGCATTTCAGTATGTGATAGCACATACCCATCGTAACAAACCATGACAGGCACATACACCATCTCCGCAATCTTATAGGCCTGGATAATCGAATCCAGTATCTCCTGATTATTCCTAGCATAAATCTGTATCCACCCTGTATCCCGCTGGGATATGGAATCCTGTTGATCGTTCAAGACATTCCACGGTGCTCCGATTGCACGATTAACACAGGCAAGAACCACCGGCAAACGTGCACCAGCTGTCCAATGCAACATTTCGTGCATGTAGGCCAAACCATGCGCACTACTTGCAGTAAACGTTCTCGCCCCTACCATAGATGCCGAGGCACAAACTGCAAGAGCGCTATGCTCGCCTTCTACCGCGATGTACTCAGCATTCAACTCACCCTTTTCTACAAATTCAGAGAGCTTCTCTGTCACCGGCGTCTGCGGCGTAATCGGAT
Source organism: Chloroflexota bacterium (assembly GCA_016875975.1). Classification (GTDB taxonomy): domain Bacteria; phylum Chloroflexota; class Dehalococcoidia; order GIF9; family UBA5629; genus VGOF01. The sequence goes on from VGOF01000035.1 coordinate 5,035, forward strand.
AGGCAGCAATAACCTGGACGCGACTAAGCTTAGCCCCAATGGCACCCGCCTGGTTTCCATCAAGCATCTGCACGTCTGTTTTTCGCCGGCGCTCCTTCCCGTCCAAAATCAAATGCCTCCTGTTCCTTCAAGACATGACTCGCCTTCATTTACCATCGTTATTGCTTGCGCCGGACAGACCTGTGCACATATGCCACACCCCTTACAATACTCGAGGTCTATCGAGACAGGTATCTCCTTCCTCACCACAGCGTCCGGACAATAAAGCCAGCATAAAAAGCAAGTAAGCTTATTACGTTTAGTTACAACACATTTCTCTTGATTTATTACCGGGAATGCATTGCGCCATTCGCCAGTTCTGCCAGCTTCACCGATACCAGGCGAAGACTCATCACATATATGTCTGCATTCTCTTGTTCCCATAGCTAACTATTCTCGAAACACCTGCAATTCAGTTATATCAAATGTTTTTCTAATCGCCTCAACATTGATGTCGGCCCCGCTATTAGAGAACCTCTCTCTAATCACATTCTCCACATTCTGCATTCCCACAATAGCAGTAGCTCGTAAAAGGGCACCCAAGATGGCCGTATTGACCACCGTAAGGCCCGCTACTATCAGACCCAACTCACGGCATACTCCTGTAGCGTCAGCAGTCGCTATATTAAAACCACCTTTGATACCAAGCTCACCAGGCTTACGCCAGGAATTGACCACTAACCATCCACCGCGCAGCAACCCCTCAGTAACCTCCTGATATCGTAAGAGAGTATGATCCAACACAACGACTACATCTGGAGCTTCAACCTGAGATACCACCAAAACGGGGTCACGTGAAATCCGGGTCGAGGCACTTACTGGAGCGCCACGCCTCTCGGCGCCAAAGAACGGAGCGGCAGTCACGCCGTGATACCCATCAAGATAGGCTGCTTGTGCTACTATCTTGGCCGCCGTTATTGCTCCCTGTCCCCCACGACCATGCCACCTGATCTCGAATGGCTTTGAGCTAGTAAAAGACTTCTGTGAGGTCAAAACAATCACGCTCTGGCTTGTCAAACTTGGAAATGCAATTATGTATGTTAACTCTCGCCGCTTAGCCATGTCAAATATACCTGATGGACTTCCAAGGTGTATTGCACATCCGATTTGACGAGAAATCCTGGCTATGTCTAAACTTGATGGCATAGTCATGACTGATATCATCGACCGCAAGTTGCATGAGTGGACACAAGGGAAAAGCATCACAGATGCAAGGATATCAATCTATTATAAGGTAAGAGACATCCCCTACGCAGTGATTCCCGACTTCAATGGTCCAGAACAATACGTTGATATGCTCAGATTGAACAGAGGGTCATGCACACCGAAGCATCTCCTCATGTGCAAAATGTATCAGCGATTAGGATTGGAAGTGCTTTACGCTGTTTATCCTTTCCGATGGGACGCTTTTGAAGCCATTTATCCACCCAGATTAAGACGATTGGCACAAGCCATGCCTTTAAGCCATCACCTCGCCTGTAAAGTGGATATAAACGGAAATCTTATATTGGTCGATGCCACATTAGACTTAGGTCTACAAAAACTTGGTTTACCAGTGACCCAGAAATGGGATGGCCACAGCGATACCAACCTTGCCATGAATCCATGCGACGAGGAGCAATTGTACCATCCATTGGAAGCCCACTTGATGCAACCACGAACTCTAGATGAAAAATCACTGTCATTTTATAATGCGCTTAACTCGTGGCTAGACGAAATAAGACACCAATAGATATGCCAAGGAATACTACACACAAATTGGGTGCCCTTTTAAGCTTGACTTGACGATGTCGCAGAGTAATACGGGAATATTCCTCCCCCACTTTAAAGGCCTAAGGCTAAAAGATTTTTCCCACGCCTTGGGCAGCATCCTAAAAAATCATCGCCCGCATGGCGAAGATGAGGTAACCACTTGAACCGCATCTCTCATCCAACAGCAGACTTAATACTCCACAACGCCAATATTTTGACCATGAATGCTGACTGCCAAAAAGCCCGCATGGTCGCTGTTCGCAACGGCAAGATAATGACAGTATCGGAAAAAGCTGAAATCAAAGGCATAGCAGGAACACAAACTAAAATCATAGACTGCCTGGGAAAGACCATAATACCTGGTTTTAACGATGCCCATTGTCATATCTTCGGCTTTGCAGAAAGCTTTCACACGCTAGATTTGCGACCAGGCAAAATACATTCCATTCAGGATATCCAGGCAAGAATTAGCGAATTAGCCCTGACATCGCCGCCAGGAAAGTGGATAAGAGGCAGAGGATACAATGACTTTTACCTGGCGGAGAAACGGCACCCTAACCTTCGGGACCTGGACCAGGCTACAAAGAACCATCCTGTAAAACTTACCCACCGCTCAGGGCATGCCCATGTGCTTAACAGCCTGGCTTTGACACTCACAGGCATTACCAAAGAATCTGCCGAGCCGCCTGGTGGCATGATCGATCGAGACCTGGAAACAGGTGAACCGACTGGAATCCTTTACGGCATGTCCGAGTATTTGTCCGGTGTGATACCACCTCTTGGCAAAGCCGAAATGGAACAAGGAATCAAATCTGCCAACGAGACGCTCATTTCCCTGGGAATTACCTCCGTACAAGACGCATCTATCCATAACAATATTCAACGCTGGCAAGAACTGAGAGATTGGAAAGAGCAGGGGCACCTAAAGCCCAGAGTAAACATGATGCTAGGAATAAAAGCACTGCGAGAAGCCAGGGAGCAAGGCTTTAGTCCCAAAACTGGAGACGAACAATTGCGTCTGGGTGCTATAAAGATGATCCTCAATCAAACCAGAGGCCATCTCAATCCACCAGAGACAGAACTAAGACAGATGGTACTAGATGCACATCAAGCTGGATTTCAAGTCGCGTTACACGCTGTCGAGGAGAATACCATCTCGGCGGGGCTATTAGCTCTGGAATACGCCCAATACGTATACCCACATCCGTGGCGCAAACACCGCATTGAGCATTGCTCAATATGTACTCCCGAAATGTCGGAACGCTTGGCCAAGCTCCAGGTCATAGTGGTCACCCAACCAGCTTTTATCTACTATAGCGGAGAAAGATACCTCAAAACAGTACCGCCCCAGCAACTTGAGCATCTGTACCCCTTCGGCACCCTCATCAGAGCTGGCCTTACCGTAGCAGCTAGTTCAGATTGCCCCGTCGTACCCCCAAATCCACTGATAGGCATCTATGCTGCGACATCACGAACTGCAGAGTCAGGACAAAAGTTATTACCAGAACAGGCTATATCACCATTACAATCATTGTGGGCTTACACAGCGGGCGGCGCTTATGCCTCCCAAGAAGAGAGGAGCAAAGGCACTATAACGCCGGGCAAACTAGCTGATTTAGTCGTCCTCAGCAAAGACCCCACACAAATACCAATAAGCGAAATCAAACAGATACAAGTGGAAATGACAATTATCGACGGACAAATAGCCTGGCAAAGAAACGATTAAGCACTAAAAATATGCCTAGGCACTAATCAGAACTAAACCGCGAGCCGATAGGTACCTAATCTGACGACGGCAGCGGTCTGGGCTCCTGAAGCTCCATAGCCTTACCACAGCAAGCGATAGCCCCCTCACCAGCTTTGGTACAAAGCACCTCAGTACCACAAGTCTGACATTTGAATCTTTTTCCAAGTTGATTCACAGCAATATCTCCTAAACAGTGTTCCGAATCCGATACCCGTCAAACTACTTCTTTAGCTCCATCGTCTCGCCGCAACAGCTCAACGCCCCATCACCAGCCTTGGTCACAATAAACTCAGAGCCGCATTTCTTGCAAACATATCTTTTACCTATCTGATTAGCCATATCATCCGAACCTCCGCAGATATTCTAGCCCCAACTGGCTGGAATTTCAAAACTATATACTGTCTGCACAAAAGATGCTTAGCGCTTCAAATCGATGATAGCGCCAGCTAATATCTTTTCTATCGCAAGCCCCTCCACAAGCGAAAGATCTAGACCCCTGGTGACAGCCTGCTTAATGCCTGCAACCACCCTGGGGTCAAATTGCGATATCCGCCTGGCCATATCGCTTGCAGTCGAATACAGCTTGCTCCTAGAAACAACTCCGTTAACCAGTCCTATATCTAGCGCTTCACTTGCGCCTACCCGACCACCAAGAAACATCATCTCTAGCGCCTTTGCTCTTCCCACAACCCTGGGCAAAGTTTGGGTAGCCCCTGCAGCCGGGATGATACCAAGAGCCACCTCCGGCAAGCCAAACTGCACATCCTCGGAAGCAATCCTGATATCGCAACACAAAGCCATCTCTATGCCCGAACCGAGAACATAACCATGCAGGGCAGCAATCAGCGGACACGGACACCTCAAGAATAACCCCCAGACGTCGCGTTCCCATCGCACCTGACGAGCAACCGTGGGCGATGGGGCAGTAAGAAACTCAGTCAAATCAGCACCAGCACAAAACGCCTTATCCCCAGCCCCTTTGAGAACAGCTACCCTCACTTCAGGGTCGTCACTGATTGCCATCAGTACCTGGTAAAGTTCGTCACGCATCCGCATATTATATGCGTTCAAAACTTCTGGCCGATTAAGCGTGATATAAGCAATGCTGTCTACCTTTTCAAAAATTAACGTATCGAAATTACCCATGATTCAAGCTTGCAATAGCGCGATGCTCAGGCTCCCTTAAACTCCGGATGCCGCTTTTTCAAAAAAGCCTTAATGCCTTCGGTACGGTCCTGAGTTGTCTGCAAGAGGAAATAAAGGTCAGCTTCCAGGCGTAAGCCTTGTTCCAGTGTCAGGTCCATCCCTTTCAAAACTGCTTCTTTGCCGTACTTAACCGCCAAGGGCGCTCTAGAAGCCAGCGATTGGGCTACATCCAACGCCGTCGGCATAAGCTCCTCACGCCGAACAACTTTGCTCACCAAACCGATGCGATAAGCCTCCGCAGCATCTACGGTCTGTCCGGTTAGTAACATTTCCATAGCCTTACCCCTACCTACCAATCGGGGTAGCCTCTGAGTTCCACCATCCCATGGCACAGCACCAAAAGCAACCTGTGGCAACCCAAACCTCGCACCTTCCACGGCAATTCTGATATCGCAAGCCAACGCCAGCTCCAAACCTTGTCCAATCGCATCTCCATTGATTGCAGCAATCACAGGAATCATAAGACTTGCCACTGGCACAGCCACCGATAGCAAATCAACTTGCCCCAAACCTTTGCCGCCAGACATGAACGTGCTTTGATCACTCCCTATTAAAAATGCCTTCTCGTTCGAGCCTGTGATAACCAAAACGTGGGCCTCAGAATCACGACCAATCTCAGCGCAAATGTCGTTTAATTCCTGGGTTATTCTTGTATCCACAACACTGCCCACCGAGATATGATCGAACGTGACCAGCGCCACAGGGCCAGCCTTCTTATAGCTCAGAGCTTCGTGTTGCATGCCACGCCATTCCGCACAGGGGGTAGACGAAGATTTGTATCCCGAAACATGTTTTAGACAAGCACGGATTCCCACATATCGCTAACCAAAGGATAAATCAATCGGCTAATAGAAGACCTGGCGCAATACTTCTGAGATGGTAGTAATACCTGACTTTACCTTCATCATACCGTCGTGCATAAGCGAAACCATGCCATCTTTCACCGCTTGCTCACGAATCTCACCAACGGTTGCAC
>VGOF01000036.1 GCA_016875975.1 Chloroflexota bacterium
GCCAGAAGATATCGATATAGGCATGAAACTTGGCTACGGATGGAACGCAGGCCCATTCGAAATCGCCGATAACGCTGGGCTAGACACTTTCCTGCTCGTAGGACAGTCGTTGAAAGCCCTGGGTGACGAACATCTGGTATCCCGTTCCGACATGGTGCAAAAAATGGTCGAAGAAGGCTGCCTGGGACGGAAAACTGGCAAAGGATTTTACGTGTACGCACCTGACGGCAAACGTCTTCCCTGGCCAGACAAAGAATAAATCACCTGAGAAAAAACGAACAACACAATCCCCGCTTTGGTTGTCTGCACCAAATCTCCGATGCTATAATATGCGCCCAGTTGCGCAACCACGGGACATAGTGCCCAGGCTTCCAACCCTGATTCCGCGGTAGCTCAGTGGTAGAGCGGGCGGCTGTTAACCGCTTGGTCGTAGGTTCGAATCCTACCCGCGGAGCCACACAAAAACATTCCTGTACTCGCGAATTCCTCAGTCATCATACCAACACCGTCAAACCATATAGAGCAACAAGGCTCTTTGCTGTGGTGCTGTTGACAAAGTGACTCTGTAGCTTTACAATCTGCAATGCAGGTCAACAGATAAGGAACCTATATTCCCACACCTTGTTTGATATATGCTATAAGACCGCTAGAGCCTATAAGCCTCGCATAGGCATTGTCGGATAATCGCCAGGCGAGAATGGATTGAGCATGTCTCTTTTTGTGCTTAAGCGCCTAAACAACGAAAGGGGGTACAGCAGAACAATAAGGAGAAATCAAGTACCACATAAAACTACACTCATCTACTCATTTGTCATAAAGAATTAGGAGGTAAACTGAATGGCAGGTATCGTATCATACGGAGCTTACATACCAAGGTATCGCATCAATCGAAACACCATCTTTAATGCGATGGGCTTTCTCATGAATTTCCCCACTCCGGGCGAGAAAGCTGTAGCCAACTGGGACGAGGATTCCATCAGCATGGCCACCGACGCGGGCATTGACTGCCTACGAGGCATTGACCGCAATAAGGTTGATGGCGTCTACCTCGCCACTACAACTCAACCATACATGGTCAGGCAGAACTCCGCCATAATAAGCAGTGCCCTGGACCTCAGACCCGATGCCAGAACCAACGACTTTGTCGCCAGCACCAAGACTGGCACCAGTGCTCTCCTCTCAGCCATCGATGCCCTGAAGGGAGGGGCAGCTAATAATATACTTGTCTGCGCTGCAGATTGCAGAACTGGCAAGCCTGGTGGCCCACAAGAACACCAGTTCGGCGACGGTGCAGCAGCATTGCTCGTAGGCAATGACAATGTCATCGCCACCTTCGAAGGCTCATATTCCGTCTCTTATGACTTCCCCGACCGATGGAAAGCCACCGGAGAGAAATTCGAACACGCATGGGAAGACAGGTTCATCCGCGATGAGGGCTACAACAAGATAATCTTCGAAGCCATCGCTGGCCTAGCAAAGAAATGCAACGTAACTATCAAAGACATAGCCAAAATAGCCTATTGCTACCCCTACCCCAGGGAACATGCCTCTATTGCCAAGAAATTGGGTGCTGAGCCAACTCAGGTCCAGGACAACCTGCTGGACAAGGTTGGAGACACCGGAGCAGCTTACGCCCTGATGATGTTAGTTGCAGCCCTGGAAGACGCCCAACCCGGCGACAAAATCATGGTCGTCAGCTTTGGAAACGGAAGCGATGCCATGCTCTTCACCGCGACCGACAATATCAAGAAGGTAAAGGGCAAAATGGGCGTTAAAGGCAATCTGGCCAACAGGAAAGAGCTAACCAGCTACGAAAAGTACGCCGCCTTCCATAATGCCATACCAATCGATATCGGAATGCGCGGCGAAACCATACCCTATACCGCCCTATCGCTATACTGGAGAGACAATAAGGAGATAGCAGCCCTCCACGGTTCCAAATGCAAGAAATGTGGCACCCCACAATACCCCGCAAACAGAATCTGCATCAACCCCAAGTGCAGAGCTATAGACGAGATGGAACCTTATCGTTTCTCGGACAAGAAGGCAGCAGTCTTCAACTACACAGGCGACAACCTGGCGGCCAGTATCAGCCCACCGGCCATCTACGGAATGGTCGATTTCGAAGGCGGTGGAAGAGCCTGGCTCGATTTCACAGACTGTGACCTCGAGGAAGTCAAGGTCGGCTTGCCTGTAGAGCTGTCATTCAGACGCAAATACGTGGATGAGGGACGAGGCATCCACGGCTACTTCTGGAAAGTAGTACCGGTGCGCTCCTGAAGACAAGCAAAGACACTTAATGGAGGTAACCAATAATGGCAAAAGGGATTAAAGACAAAATAGCAATTATCGGGATGGGATGTACCAAGTTTGGCGAACGCTGGAACGATGGCGGCGATGAACTCATGATAGAGGCTTTCAAAGAGGCCATTGAGGATGCCGGCATAGACCCTCAAAAAGATATCGAAGCCTGCTGGTACGGCCACTGTCAAAACGACGTGGGGCTTGGGGGCTCAGCCATTCCGGCTGCTCGGTCACTGAGGCTACCCTATATCCCCGCTACCAGAGTAGAAAATATGTGCGCCACAGGTTCAGAGGCGCTAAGAGGAGCCTGTTATGCTGTGGCAGCAGGTGCTTATGATATAGCCTTAGCTATAGGCGTTGAAAAACTCAAGGATACAGGCTATGGCGGCCTCCCAATGACTGGTGGCGCTCCTGGATCACATCTGCGGATGCCTAACATCACAGCACCAGGTTCCTTCGCGTTGCTAGCCACCAGATACTTCAGCAAGTACGGCATAAGCCCACAGGACGGGAAAACCATGTTGGCTAAGGTCTCTGCCAAAAGTCACTACAATGGGTCACTGAATCCCAAGGCACACCTTCGCCGCGCCGTAACCGTAGAGCAAATACTAAATGCCCCGATTATAGCCTGGCCCCTTGGCCTGTTCGACTGCTGTGGCGTCAGCGACGGTTCAGCAGCAGCCATCGTCGTCCGCGCTGACATGGCTAAGAAATTTAGACAGGACCCTGTATTCGTCAAAGCCCTCCAGATAGCAGTGACTTCTGGCGAAGAGATGGAACACACTGAATGGGACGGTACTCTTATCCGCACCACCACGACTGCGGCTGCTAGGGCTTATGAAGAAGCGGGCATAAAGAACCCACGCGAAGAAATCAGCATGGCCGAGGTTCATGACTGCTTCTCCATAACCGAGGCCGTTACCATGGAAGACCTGCAGTTCAGCCCCAGGGGCAAGGTCAAGGAAGACATTGACGCCGGCCGCTTCAACCTCGATGGCCCTCAGCCTGTCCAGCCAGACGGTGGCCTCAAGTCCTTCGGGCATCCTATCGGCGCTTCCGGCCTCAGAATGATGTACGAAATGTACAAGCAACTCCAGGGCAAAGCTCAACAGCCTGAACGCCAGTTGAAAAACCCAAAGTATGGCCTGACCCACAACCTTGGTGGCTTCCCCGCCATGAGCGTATGTAGCACGTTCATAGTAGGACTCTAGTTACGAATCAAACACAGGAGGTAGACTATGGCGCTCTTAAACGATGCACTAAGAAAACTGGTCGGCATGAGCACAGACCCTTATATCTACAAAATAGAAGAGGGCGCTATCCAGAGATATGCCGATGCCATCGGCGACCCCAATCCCCTCTTCAACGATATTGGCTACGCCAAGAAATCTAAGGCAGGCAGGCTACTCTGCCCCCCAGGATTTTTCGGCTGGCCAGTGAAAAAGGGCCCTGGGCCTCTGACGCTCGCTATCGAACTTATTAAAGCTGGCGCCCCCTTCCGCCTTCTCGATGGAGGCGTGGAATACGAGTTCTTCGAACCCGTAGGTGCTGGTGACGTGCTGACCATGCATAACAAAATCGTCGATATCACCGAAAAAGAATCAAAATCAGGTAGCATGCTCCTCACCACCATAGAAGCTACCTCCCTTAACCAGAACGGTGATGTAGTCGCCAAAGCCAGGTCAACATTCATCAACCGCTGATGGCTATCGGCTGCCGATTACTTGACTAGCAACAGGAGGAAATATGGCTAAGAAACAACTCTACTTTGAAGATGTCCAGGAAGGCATGGAGATACCAACTCTGCCCAAGATTGCGACCAGCAAGATGTTAGTCCAATGGGCTGGGGCTTCCGGTGACTTCAATCCTCTCCACTATGAAGACGATTTCGCCAAAGCCAACATGGTAAACGCACCCATTGTACACGGTGCTCTCAAGCGTGCTTGGCTGGGCCATCTCATGACTGACTGGATAGGCGAAGAAGGCGTACTCAAAAAGCTCTCCTGCCAATACCGCGGCATGGACTGGCCTAGAAAGATGAAGACCTTCGACGAGCCCCACGATGGTGAAACCTGGCACTGCAAGGGAAAGGTAATCAAGAAATACACCCAGGGCGACGAAAACCTTGTTGACTGTCAGATCTGGGTGGAAAACGGCAAGGGGGAAACCACTACCCCCGGCGCTGCCACGGTAGCCCTGCCATCAAAGAAAAAATAAACTAAGGAGCAATCAATGGGAAACAGATTAGCAGGTAAAGTAGCAGTAATCACAGGAGCTGGCCGCGGTCTGGGTAGAGCCGAAGCATTGGCTCTAGCCGCCGAAGGGGCTAAAATAGTGATTAACGACCTCGGCGGTGGCGCTGATGGCACCGGAGCTTCGCATTCGCCAGCCGACGAAGTCGTCGCCGAAATCAAGAAGCTCGGCAGCGACGCTGTAGCCAACTATGATTCCGTCACCACGCCCGATGGCGGCGAGAACATCATCAAAACAGCCATTGACAAGTTCGGCAGGCTAGACATCCTGATCAACAACGCCGGAGTACTCAGAGACCGCATCATCTTCAATATGTCAGAAGAAGAATGGGATACAGTGATGAAGGTGCATCTATATGGCACCTTTCACTGCACCAAGCCCGCTTGTGTCATCTTCAGGCAGCAAAGAAGTGGAAGGATTATTAACACATCATCGGCCGCGGGACTGGGTAACATGGGGCAAGCCAACTATAGCGCTGCCAAAGAAGGCATTATCGGCTTCACCAGGACAGTCGCCAGAGACATGGGCAAATATGGCGTAACTTGCAACGCCATCAGACCCATCGCTGCCACTCGCCTCACCATGAGCCCAGAGTTGAAAGCCGCCTGGGAAAAAAGTGGGATGCAAGAAGTCATCAAGAAGATGGAAGCAGCAGTCCCCGATATGGTAGCACCATTAGTTGCATATCTCTGCACCGATGCCGCGGCCAATATAAACGGCTATGATTTTGCAGTAGGCGGCGGCCAAATAGGCCTCTATTCCCAGCCTACAGTCACCGCCCAAATTGAAAAGGCAGGTATCTGGACACTGGATGAACTCCTCGACATAATGCCCAAGAAAATTACCGCGGGCTTGGTAAATCCAGCACCACCAAAACCATAGCCCCAGTCCAGACCAGCCAGGAAAAGAGCACTAGGCAGAGTGGATAGTTACGGACTGCCCACTCTGCCACTACAAATACCAAACAAGTATTTGCAACTGCACAAAGCAATTTTGAAAGGTGAGCAATAAACTTCTCCTTCTAAGCAAGGAGACATAAGCCAATGAAATACACAACAATCGATTTCAAGCTTAAAGACAGCATCGCCACAATAATCTTCAATCGTCCGGACGCCAGCAATTCAATCAATCTGGAATTAGCCAAAGACTTCATGTATGCAACCATGCAATGCAGCGAAAACTCGGCAGTACGAGTAGTCGTCATCACAGGAGCAGGAAAGGTGTTCTGCCCAGGGGGTGACGTCAAGAGCTTCGCAGCGCAAGGCAAGAACCTCCCCTACTACCTGCGGGACGTTACTACCTATCTGCATGCCGCGGTTTCGCGCCTGGCACGTCTGGATGCACCCGTAATTTCGGCAGTAAACGGAGTGGCCGCCGGCGCTGGTATGGGTCTGGTCTGTGCCAGTGATTTCGCTTTGGCTGCCGAATCAGCCCGCTTTACTATGGCCTACACCAGGATAGGGCTAGCACCAGACGGAGGTTCATCCTATTATTTAACACGCATAGTGGGCCTCAGAAAGGCTGTGGAACTCACGCTGACTAACCACCAGCTCTCGGCTATAGAGGCACTAGAACTAGGCATTGTCAACCAGGTAGTACCAGATGAGGAATTGACAGTCAAGGTAGAATCGCTGGCAAACCAATTAGCATCCGGCGCCACCAAAGCCTACGGCGCAGCAAAGCGCTTACTATACAATGCATGGACTGAAACACTGGAAACACAAATGGAACTCGAAAGCCAAACCATTGCCGCCATGGCGCACACCGAATACGCGCAAGAGGCAATAGCCGCCTTTGTCGAGAAGAGGACACCCAGGCTAAAAGGACAATGAGTCTGATAACAAAGATGATAAACACTTTCCAGTTTGCTCACCCTAAAACAAGTGGCACAGTAAAATCTGGCATAGCCTCAGATGCAACGGGACAGACGTAATGGCAGGCATCATATCATACGGAGCTTACATACCTCGATATCGCATCAACCGAAACACCATCTTCAACGCCATAGGCTTCATGGGTACTTTCCCCAGCCCTGGGGAGAAAGCCGTGGCAAATTGGAATGAAGACAGCATCACCATGGCCGTGGCAGCAGGCCTCGACTGCCTCGCCGGACAAAATAGAAAAAGGGTGGCGGGCCTGAACTTTGCCACCACTACCCAACCATACATGGTAAGGCAGAATTCCGCCATAGCAGCCGCAGGTCTAGACCTACCCGATGGCATAACAACCGCAGACTTCGTCGGTTGCACTAAATCCGGGACTACTGCTCTAATCTCAGCCCTCGATGCTACCAACAAAGATAAAGAGGGAAACATCATGATTTGTGCTGCTGAATGCAGGGCCGGGAAGCCGGGCGGAGCACAGGAGCATCTCTACGGCGATGCCGCTGCTGCCATCCTCGTAGGAAACGAAAACGTTATATCCACCTTCGAAGGCTCATATTCCGTCTCCTATGACTTCCCCGACCGCTGGAGGTCAGTTGGCGAAAAATTCGAGCATGCCTGGGAAGAAAGGTTCATCCGCGACGAGGGCTACACCAAAATCATACCAGAGGCTATCAGCGGTCTACTGAAGAAATATAACCTGAACATCAAAGAGTTCTCGAAGATAATCTATCCCTGCCTCTACCCACGAGAACACATCAACATTACCAAGAAGCTGGGGGCTGACCCCCTTCAGATTCAACCATCAATTCTCGCTACCATCGGGGACCCGGGTTCAGCTTCACCGCTAATTATGCTAGTTGCAGCACTGGAAGATGCCAAACCCGGCGACAAGATACTTGTAGCTAGCTTTGGGAGTGGCAGTGACGCCCTATTCTTCACAGTTACCAACAAGATAGAAAAGCCAAAGAACTGCAAGGGTTTCAAGAAGAGCGTGGCTTCCAAGAAAGAGCTGACCAGCTATGAAAAATACCTCGCTTTCCGCAATATACTGCCGGTCGAGGTCGGTATCCGTGGCGAAGAGATGCCGTTCACTCAGCTCTCGACGCTATGGAGAGACCGCAAAATGATATTGTCCCTCCATGGCTCCAGGTGCAAGATGTGCGGTACCCCCCAATACCCACCTCAGCGAGTATGCGTCAACCCCGATTGCAGTGCCATTGATGAGATGGAAGACTATACTTTCTATGACAAAAAAGCTACAGTTTTTACCTACACGGGTGATAACCTCGCTCCCAGCATCGACCCACCTGCAATCTACGGAATCATCGATTTCGAAGACGGGGGCAGATTCTGGTTCGACTTTACTGACTGTGACCTCGACCAACTCAAAGTGGGCATTCCAGTTCAGATGACCTTCCGACGAAAAGCACTCGACGAAGCACGTGGTCAGCATGTTTATTTCTGGTATGCGATGCCAACAAGCGGCTAAGAGAGCACACATTGATTATGTAACAGAGTGAACTTCAGCGATGGCAGACGGAATCAAAGATAAAGTAGCAATTATAGGGATGGGCTGCACCAAATTCGGAGAGAGGTGGGACTGCAGTGCTGAAGACCTTATGACGGAATCATTCAAAGAAACCCTTGCGGACGCAGGTATAGAAAAAAATGATATCCAAGCAGCATGGCTCGGCACCCATTTCGAGGACATCAACGTAGGGAAAGGGGCAACACCGCTCTCATCGACTCTGAAACTCCCTTTCATCCCGTGCACCAGGGTAGACAATTTCTGTGCTACTGGAACCGAGGCACTTAGAGCTGCCTGTTACGCCGTTGCTGCTGGTGCTTATGACATCACGCTGGCCCTCGGTGTAGAGAAACTCAAGGATACCGGCTATGGCGGCTTACCAGCCGGAGGGCTGAACCCTTCAAGATTACGATTCATAAACTGTTCTTTCACTACGCCCGGTACCTTCGCCATGGTGGCAACAAGATATTTCTCCACCTACGGCCTCACACCAGAAGAGGGGAAAATGATGCTGGCCAAGATATCTGCCAAAAGCCATCACAATGGAGCATTAAACCCAAAAGCACATCTGCGCCGCCCTGTGACGATAGAGCAAATAATGAATGCGCCCCTAGTAGCCTGGCCGCTGGGTCTGTTCGACTGCTGCGGTGTCAGCGACGGTTCAGCAGCGGCTATCGTTGCCCGCGCCGATATGGCAAAGAGCTTTAGACAAGACCCCGTATTTGTCAAAGCCCTCCAGATCGCAACCAGCCCTGGCGAAGAGTTAATATACAACAAATGGGATGGGACTCACATCGAGAGCGGTTACCGCGCTGGAATTAAAGCCTATGCCGAGGCAGGCATCAAAAATCCACGCGAGGAAATCAGCATGGCCGAGGTTCATGACTGCTTCTCCATAAACGAGGCCATAACCATGGAGGACCTCCAATTCAGCCCTAGAGGCAGAGTCAAGGAGGACATCGACGCTGGCCGCTTCAATCTCGACGGCCCTCAACCCATCCAACCAGATGGCGGCCTCAAGTCCTTCGGCCATCCCATTGGCGCTTCTGGCCTCAGAATGATGTATGAAATGTACAAGCAGCTCCAGGGCAAAGCCGGCGAAAGACAGATCCCTAATCCCAAATATGGACTAACCCATAACATGGGCGGCGTACCAGCACAAAGCGTCGTCAGCATAGCCATTGTAGGACGTGAACTGGGCTAATATTGGAAGAAAAGACAAATGGAACAAAGGAGGGGAAATGGGTAAAAGACTAGCAGACAAAGTGGCAGTAGTAACAGGTTCTGGCAGAGGCATTGGCAGAGCTGAAGCCCTGGCACTAGCTGCCGAGGGAGCCAAGGTGGTAGTTAATGACCTTGGTAGCGCTTCAGATGGCAGTGGCGCATCTCATTCCCCAGCCGATGAAGTAGTGGCAGAAATCAAGAAGTTAGGCAGCGATGCCGTAGCCAACTACGATTCTGTAGCCACTCCAGAAGGCGGTGAGAATATCATCAAGACCGCCATCGACAAGTTCGGCAGGTTGGACATTCTAGTCAACAACGCCGGAATCTTGAGAGACCGCATGGTGTTCAATATGTCCGAAGAAGAATGGGAACTGGTCATCAAGGTACATCTCTACGGTACCTTCCATTGCACTAAGCCAGCCTGTGTCATCTTCAGGCAGCAGAAGAGCGGGCGCATTATCAATACCTCATCCATTGCTGGCTTGGGCAATATGGGACAGGCTAACTACAGCGCAGCTAAAGAGGGCATCGTAGGCTTTACCCGCACAGTAGCCAGGGACATGGGCAAATACGGCGTCACCTGCAACGCCATACGCCCCAACGCCGGCACACGCATGACCTTATCTCCAGAGCTAAAAGCCGCATGGGAAAAACAGAAGGCCACTGGTGCCGCCACTGGTATAGACGGCAGTATCGTCGAAATGCTAGAGAAAGCCACGCCGGACATGATTGCCCCACTCGTGGTATACCTGGCAACCGATGAGGCAGCCAATGTCAACGGCTACACCTTCTTCGTAGGCGGCGGTGTAATCGGTATCTACTCCGAGCCACAAGTGACTACCCAAATTGAGAAACCAGGAGTCTGGACTCTCGATGAGCTACTGGATATAATGCCCAAGAAAATTACCGCGGGCCAGGTAAATCCAGCACCGCCAAAGCCATAAATTCAATCTAGAAGCATCAAAACAGCACAGAGCTAGGTGGGCGGCAACAAAACCGCCCACCTTAGAATATTGACAGTAAGCGCTAGTACCAAAACACAAGAACTTGGGAGGTTAATGAATGGATTTCAAACTCGGTGAAAAAGAGAAGGTCCTGATAGATGAGATTGCCAAGTTTGCCAAGAAAGAGCTGCCTCCTGGATGGAAGGGAACTCAACTAATCGACCAGGAATGCATGGACTTCGATTTCGAAGTCTCCATGTCCAAGAAACTGGCCCAGAAAGGCTGGCTGGTGATGAGCTGGCCCAAGGAATACGGCGGTCAGGATGCCTCGCACTTGGAACAAACAGTCTACGAGATGGAAGTATCCTACTGGGGTATTCCCGGAGCCTGGATGGGCATCAGCGGCATACAGTGGGTCGGCCCTGTCCTCATAATGCTCGGCACAGAGCAGCAAAAGAGGAAATACCTGCCGATGATAGCTTCAGGCGATAGGGATGGCTACTGGTGCACCGGCTACAGCGAGCCTAACGCTGGCTCTGACCTGGCCAGTCTCCAGACCAGGGCTGTAAAACAAGGAGACCACTACGTCATCAACGGCCAGAAGGTC
>VGOF01000037.1 GCA_016875975.1 Chloroflexota bacterium
GGGTCTTCACCGATACGAAAGGCACAGATGATGAGGTCATATGCCTGTTGCACGTTTTCAGCAAATATCTGTATCCAGCCACAGTCACGTACTGCCATCACATCAGAATGGTCACCCCAGACACTCAGCGGTGCCGAGAGTGCGCGATTGGCTACCACCATCACTATCGGCAAACGCAGCGAAGCAGCCACATAGAGCACCTCGTGCATTAGCTCCAAACCTTGCCCAGCAGTGGCAGTAAACGTTCTTGCCCCCACCGCTGAGGAGCCAAGGCAAGCGCTCATGGCCGAATGCTCT
Source organism: Chloroflexota bacterium (assembly GCA_016875975.1). GTDB lineage: Bacteria > Chloroflexota > Dehalococcoidia > GIF9 > UBA5629 > VGOF01. The sequence goes on from VGOF01000037.1 coordinate 298, forward strand.
GATTCCACAGGCACATAGCTTGCATCAAGCTCGCCATTGGCTACCAACTCAGCTAAACGCTCAACGATGTGCGTCTGCGGCGTAATGGGATATGCAGCCACCACATCTACATCGGCCAATCTGGCTGCCTCAGCAACGGCGAAGGAGCCTTCCATCCCTATTCTGTTCATTACTGCGTCTCCTCAACCATCGTTATTGCGTCCTTGGGGCACTCGGCACTACAAATTCCACATCCTTTGCAATAGTACAGGTTAGCCGTGAAATAGCCGTCGTCTTTTGGTTCAACACAACCCTCAGGACAAAATATATAACATAGCCCACATTTGTTACATTTTGAATAATCATACACAGGATGCTGTGACCGCCAGTCACCAGTGCGGTATTGGCTGGCATTGCCCGGTTCGATTACCGGACATCCAGGTAGTATCTCTTTCCAGCCGGGCAGCACCTCCGTTTGAGTTATCCCTGTTCGTTTCGCAGCAGCAGCTACAGGTTCTGCGATAATAACTTCTTCATACGCTTTTCTACAGGCATCTAGATTACTTCCCGCCCGAGCACCAAAGCGCTCCTTCACGGGCTCAGTAAGGGACTCTAGTGCGAATATATCAGTAGCCCTCACCAATGCCCCTAACATCGTGGTGTTAACTATAGGCACGCCAAGCGCTTCACGAGCAATGGCAGTAGCATTGACCACTGCTAGCCTCCACGGACCACCAAATTCGGGCTTTATATCGTTGATTGCCTTCGGTGTGTTTATCACCAATGTGCCCTCACGCTTAAGTCCCGAAGTGACATCAGTTATGTAAAGTAAGCCTGGGTCCAAGACTATCACGATGTCTGGCTCATTGACTGCAGCCCTAACACGTATATGTCCAGTTTGGTTGATGCGGTTAAAAGCCAATACAGGCGCTCCCCTTCGTTCTGGGCCGAAACTGGGGAATGCCTGAGCGAACTTGCCTTCGTGTATAGCTGCCAGAGCGGTCAGTTCTGCTGAGGTCACTGCTCCCTGCCCACCTCTTCCATGCCATCTGATCTCAATCATCGAGTCTTTCTGCATTGGCCCTCCATGTCTCAATGAGAAAGTACCCCTGGAGGGACTCGAACCCTCGCACCTGGCTCCGGAGGCCAGCGCTCTATCCTCTGAGCTACAGGGGCCTTTCGCTATTTTAGTATTTCAAGTTGATTATTGCAATTAGCGAAGTGTCTGAAGCGTCCAGCTTTTATGCGTCTGCTGATTCATGCAGAAACCTCAGGGGCGTTGGTAGAGAGGTAGACAGTTGCGCCTATGAGGCGAGTAGGCTCCAGGCAATCAAGATAATAAAGACAAAAAGCATTATAAGGGCCATGACCCCGACTGTAATCCGATACTGGTCCGGATCGTATTCCTGGAGTTGCCGATTTACCTCTATGATATTGGACTTCGGTTGCTCTACCAATCGAACCGCTCTTAGTAAATAGCCAATAGGGTTGGCGCTACCTCTAATCGCGAATTGAGTTAGAAAGAGCGTTACATGCTCTACCTTGCCAAATAGCTTGCTTACGGAGGCAACGCAGATCTTATAGGCCAGTTGGGCCGGCTTGCGATAGAACCAATCGCAGTCCAGAGAAATGAGTGCCTTAACTCCCATCTGGTGAATTAATAGCCAGAAGCCAAGGCCGGTAAATACCAATAATTGAGTCGTCTCGATGACATGGTGAGCAGTGTACGGTTGATAGTCAACGGGAAAAGGCAAAATTCTGTAAAGAAGAGACGGGTAAACGCCGATAGCTATGCAAGCTATGGCAGTAAGAGCCATGCCTGTGTACATGCCGGGAGGAACAGGGCTCGGTTGCACTGAACTCTTCTGACCGAACCATGTGAAATAAGGTAACTTCAATGTAGTTGAAAGGAAAGTCCCTACCGACGCCAAATTCAATAGCAGCACGACAAGTCCCATGTGGCTTAGTCCTGCAGCATGAACCACCAGGGACTTACTGACAAAACCGCTGAACAGCGGAAAACCTGAAATAGAGAATGCTCCAACCATATAGAACGCAAGTGCAAGAGGCATTGCTCTTGCCAATCCACCCAAATTTGTCAGTTTGCTTTGGCCCGTGGCGTAGAGCACAGTGCCAACTCCCATGAAAAGCAATGCCTTGTATAAAATATGGGCAAAGGCATGGGCAGTGGCTCCGTTAACAGCCGTCGCTGTGCCTATCCCCACAGCGCAAACCATGTAACCCACCTGGCTGATGATATGATAAGCTAGAAGGCGTCGAGCGTCGTTTTCAAGCACTGCATAAATAACGCCGTAAACAGCCATGGCTGCACCTGCCCAAGCAAGGACCTCCCACCCAGCAAAGCCACGGGCTAAAGCATAGACTGCTGTTTTTGTGGTAAAGGCACTGAGGTAGACACTGCCAGTTACCGTTCCTTCTGGGTAGGCATCGGAAAGCCAGGCGTGAAGTGGAGGCACCGCTGCGTTGAGGCAAAATCCGAACATGATAAGGTAGGCGCCAAGGCCACCATCCATATAAGTGAATAGCATCGAACCAGTCTGGGTCAACTGCACCAAAACGCCAGCTAGAAGCACACTTCCACCGAACAGATGAACCATTAGGTAGCGGAGGCCAGCGCCTCGGGACAGCGATGTCCCACGTGCCCAAACAAGGTAAACAGACGAAGCTGCCATGATTTCCCAGAAGAAAACTAAGGTGAACAAGTCGCCGGCGAACACCACACCGAGCGAGCTGCCGGCATAAAACAAAGTGGATACTTGCTCGGCCGTATCTTTTAGATGGTAACCATAGATACCGCCCAAGAAGGTTATCAGGGCGAACACGTAGCCGAAGCAAAGACTTAGCTGATCAACACGACTTACCACGAGGCTATAGTCAAGAAAATGCACAGACAGACTGTCTCCTGGATTCAGGCATATCAGCCAGAAGAAGGTAAACGCAGGGAAAATTAAGAATGCTGCTGACCTTACACGCCGTGGCATAAGGGGAAGCAGCACAGCTCCAAGAAACAGGATAATTCCCGGAGGAAAGCTAATCATAGTAATCCTCTTTGCGTTGTAACCAGTAGCGTCCTAACCATTTGGCAATCATCACGATGGCTATACAGCCGAAAAACCCGAGCGCTGCAAAAAAGCCGTGGATGTGAGACCACCAAAACTCCTCTTCACTCCCGCCAATTGGAATAAAGAAATCAGCCACGAGAGAAAGGATGGCAACAATTGCAGCGATCAGCGTCCAGGTGTATTTGGTTTTCCACTCGAATTTCATCTTCCAACTCCAGCTAAAACACTCGTAGCAACATTGCTTGCTAGACTATAGAAGTGGAAAATGCCATTCGGTACAAGTCCCAGAAACAGTGAACCGAGGGCTGTTAGAACGAGAGGGGCAAGCAACAGAGTTGAGGTCTCTGCGAATTTAGTGTACTTACTCGATTGAACAAAAAAAGCACGCCGCACGATGGGGAAGAGATAACCTGCATTAAGCAGGCCGCTTAATAGTAATATGACGAGATAAATTCCCTGCTCTACTGCTAGTGTACCCTGCCCAAGAAACCACTTGCTGATGAAGCCATTAACAGGAGGCATGCCGACTAGCCCAATGGAGACCAGCGCGAATGCGCCCATAGTAATAGGCATCTGCTTTCCAATACCGTCGAGGTCGTCTATATTTTCACAATGCGTCTTCACATAGATAGCTCCAGCGCAAAAGAACAGAGTAATTTTCATGGCTGCATGATTGGCAATGTGAACAAGCCCACCAACCCAGGCACCAGGTGATAGAAGCGCTATCCCAAGAAGAATATATCCTAGGTGCACAACGGTGGAGTAAGCCAGTCGCCGCTTTAAGTTATGCTGATACATGGCCAGCAGAGAGGAAACTACAATTGTGATGGATGCCATGATGGCGAGCACGCTACCTGCTCCAATTTCGTGGAATAAAGTGGGGCCAAATACGAAACCAATAACTCGTACGAAACCAAAGACACCTGCCTTAACCACAGCAACAGCATGTAACAGTGCGCTCACTGGTGTAGGGGCAATCATCGCAGTTGGCAGCCAACTATGCAGTGGTATGAGTGCTGCCTTCATCCCTAATCCAATAAGAAAGAGGACGAAGAGCGGCAGGAGATTATATTGCCCAGCCACGCCATTTAGGAAGCCACCGGGGCTGAAATCCAGGGCACCTGTATATTTATATGTCAACGCAGTAGCTATGATCAATACCACCCCTCCCGTGAGCAAATACGCGAGATATTTTCGCCCAGCCTGTATAGCTTCGGGAGATTCTTTATGGATGACCAGCGGATACGTGGCTATGGTCAACATTTCATAAAAGATGACAAATGTAAGCAGATTCGCTGCAAACGCGATACCCATCGCCGATGAGAGACACACAGCAAAACAAGCGTAGTATCGAGTTTGCTTCTTTTCGAAGAGGCTACGCATATAGCCGATGGAAAATATGGAGGTGACAATCCAAAGCGCTGAGGCAGACAGCCCAAAAATGATGCCAGCGGTATCTGCTCGCAAAGCTAACGAGATTCCAGGTGAAACAGCAAAAAGGACTGACTCAGGGTATTTACTGCCAAGCACATCAGGCAACATTGAGAAGACTACGCCGAACATGGCAACAGAGCCAAGTATCGTCCACAATTCCCTGATATTTGGCCTTCGGCCTGAGAGCATGATAAGAACTGCAGCCAGTAAGGGTACCAGCACTGCTATCAGGGGTTTTGATGAGAAATATGCTTCCATCAGTCCAGACGTCTGTTCTGTAACATTTATCTAAAATGCCGAGAAAACAACAGGCTCTAGAATCTGCGCAACAATCACCGCATTAACGACACCAAGAATGATAATGCCACTGGCCAAAATAAGCATCGGCGCCAACATCTCCCCAGGTGGGTCAGATGCTGTGGTAACAATGCTATCATTGTTGGGCGATACCATATATACTTTCTCCAACACACGGAAAAAATAGACAGCGTTGAGCAAGCTACTCGCCACAACGACCACAGCGAAGACCCAATTGCCGGCATCGATGCATCCCAACACCAGATACCACTTGCTAAAAAAGCCACAGGCAGGAGGAATCCCAACCATCGATATTGCTGCTACAGTGAATGCGCCCATAGTCCAACGCATGTGTCGCCCCAGCCCAGCAAATTGCGGAATTTGCCAAAGCCCTGTGCGATAGCGAACCCCGCCTGAAATCTGGAAAAGACAGCATTTCATAAAGGCGTGGTTAAGTACATGTAGCAATGCACCGATAAGCCCAAACGAGTTGGCTAAACCAATCCCCAGTGCAACATAGCAGATTTGAGCTACACTGCTATATGCCAGCATACGCCTGAAGTCTTTCTGGGCAATAGCCATAACGGACATGGCAACAATTCCAACAGCAGCAAGCCAACCGATTATCAATGTTACCGGCAGAACGCTGGTCAGGTAGTTAGGTAGAAAGACCGATACCAGCATACGTATAAGGACGTAGGCGCCAACTTTTGTCATAATGGGAGCGATAAGTGCAATAACAGCCGAAGGGGAGTAGGTATAAACGTCGGGTAGCCATATGTGTAGAGGGAACAATGCCATTTTCAGAGCCATACCGATGACGATAAATGTCACTGCCACCACAATGAGACGTGAGCCATATATGCTGGGCAAGATTCGGGCAACGTCGCCCATATTCAGAGAGCCGGTTGCAAAATAGATAAAGCCAACGCCCAGAAGGTAAAAACATGCCCCGATAGTCCCCATGATGATGTAGCGAATGACAGCCACGGGGGCTTTGTCGTTGCCAATAGCCATGACAGCGTAAGCTGCCAGGGACGCAATTTCTAGAAAAACGTAGAGGTTGAACAGATCACCAGTTAAGATAATGCCGGTCAACCCAGCAAGCATCAGCGATATCAGCGAATATAGGGGGACTATTTTTTCAGGCACTTCCTGTAGGAACGACCGGCGTGAATAAATCACGCTAAGTAAGGCAATGAACATCACAAGTACAGCCATGAATCCCGAGAGGTGGTCAAGTACATATTCGATTCCCAGCGGCGGTGGCCAACCACCGAAATAATAATGCTGAGCGCCATCCTGCAAAACTCGTATAAGCCCTATGACAGCAGCCACTAGCGCTGTAACAATGCCTAGCAGTGTTATCGGATATACCAGGCTTCTGCGAAATGTGCCAACCAGAAAAGCAACAAAAGCGGAGAGAAGTAATGAAACAGGGATAATAGCGGGAAGCTGAGCCAAGCTTATTCGCGCATCCTTCTTAGGATTTCTTCCTCATCTAAGGTACGGTAACGGCGGTAGATTAAGAGAAGGATAGCAAAGGCTACCCCATTCGTTGCCACCATAACCACGATGGCGGTCAACATGAGCACATGCGGAAGTGGGTTCACATAGAAAGCCGCATTTGCTGAGCCTAATCCTGTATCCACCGTAGGCACTGTGGCACCAAATTTGACGCTGCTTGATATAAAGAGAAGGATGATGGCTGTTTGAAATATGTTCATTCCAATGACTTTTTTCATTAAGTTATGTTTCGCCAGCATCCCCCAAACGCCTATTACTATCAGGACAGTGCTCAAGTAGTACGGATAGTGGGTCAGTAATATCTGGAACATTATTACTCCTTGGTAAGACTGTCAAAAATAGAAAGCAAGACCCCGAAAACACCAAGCGCAACCCCGACCTCAACAAAGAGAATCCCAAGATATTGCCTTTCGGTACCCGAGGTGCTCGGGATGGGCAAGTAAGCATAGTCCAAGTACTCTCCTCCTGCCAGAAGAGAAACCAGCCCTGTACCAGCATAGATAAGCAACCCGATTGCACCCACAATAGGTCCGAATTCCAATGGAAATTTCTTTATCGTGGCTTGTCTTCCCAGAGACAGTCGCATTAGTATGACTCCGGATGCCATGATGGTTCCGCCCTGGAATCCACCTCCAGGCCCATAATGGCCAAACATGGTCACATAGAGGCCAAATAGGAACACAAATGGGGCCATCAACCGACAGGCCAGGCTAACGATGAGGTCCTTGTACTTTGCTATCATCTCGCTTACTCCGCCCGAGCAGTAGGAGGCAGGCAAGCCCTGCTGTAAAGATGACAATAGTCTCGCCAAGCGTGTCATACGCACGATAATCAGCAAGTATTGCAGTTACTATGTTGGGTGTCCCAGTTTCTTGAAACGACTCATGGATATAATAAGGTGAAACATGTAGGTTGGCTGCTGCCTCGGGGTCACCATACTCAGGCATATCAACCTCTACATAAAATAGAAATGCTCCAAACAAACACATGATCGACAATGCAAGCCACTTCAATCTTTAGACCTCCGGTTCAATAAGTAGAGAGCAGCAATAAAAAATACTCCACTTACACCTGCGCCTACTGAGGCCTCGGTGAAAGCAACATCGACGGCTCCCATCTCCGCATAAATAAGCGCCATGACGAAGCTATACGCCATCAAGATGAAGACTGCAACCAGCAAGTCGCGAACTGTGAGCGCAGCAATACCTGCAATAATGGCAAAGATAAATAGTATTAAGGTAAGCGGCTCGCTCATGCTTCTTTATCCTCGACCATGTCTCCGCCCTGCGACTGCTCAATTTCTGTACTGTTGCTACTCCAGAGAATTTCTCCATTCCTTTCTTGAACCCACGGCTGCAGTCCTGAGCGGGCAGCCGCTCTAGCAATAACGTGAGTCGCAGTCGGATTTGTCAGCGCTATAAACAGCAGAATGAGCACCAGCTTTGCGCTGTTTATTTCAAATCCATGGTAAAGAGCTAATCCACCAAGCAGCAGCATTGAGCCTAGTGTTTCTGATTTGCTTACCGCATGACTTCGACAATAGACATCTGGCAGGCGAATGATTCCTGTGCTGCCCACCGCCAAAAAAAACAATCCACCCAAAATGAATATAGCAGCCAACAGGAACTGTATCATTTTATAGCACTTCTCCTTCGTCGTTCCAAATATTTACCGGCTGCGATGATACCTACAAAGTTAAGCAATGCATAGACAATTGCAAGGTCAACAAACATGTCGATTCGCTCATAAACGAATCCCAGAACAGCCAATAGAAGGACGCCATTTGTTCCCGTGAGGCTAGCCCCGACTATTCTGTCAAAGACAGTAGGGCCGGTCACCACGCGGTATAACGGGGGAAACATCAGTACCGCAACGAAAATAGCAATGACCACAAATGCGGATGTCATTACTCCAATTTCTCCAGGGAAGACGCCCTAAGAACCTCAGGCGGTGATCCCCTTTTTTCCCCGAACACATATCCAACTTTGTTCTGCATCAGGCCGGTTTCAAGGTCTCGTGCTGTTATTGGTACAAGCGCATGGATGGTATAAGTATTGTCATTTAGGTCTACAGTAATTGTCCCAGGTGTCAGCGTTATTGAATTAGCCAATGTCACCAAAGAAATATCCCTCCGCATTTGAGTCTTAAATCGGAGCAACACAGGATTTATTGGCATTCGAGGGTCGAGAATTATGGTTGCCACGTTTATGTTCGCTTTTACTATATTAAATAACAACCATGGTATATAAACAAACAGGCGCAATATAGACATAAACAAAAATCCGAAGGTGATTTCTTCATTTCTGGTGTGGGAACCACTGGAGTACAAAAAGTCGCTGGTCAGAAAAACCACAAGCCCTGCCGCAAATACTCCCACAAGGATGTAACTAAGTTCCCAGTGGTGTGCAAAAATGAGCCAAAAAAGAAAAAGTATGACGAATTCAAGAATAGCAACAGGCCATCGCCTACCCATACCCCTTGTTCGACTTTTGGGTGACTTAAGTGTACCCTTATTCATGCTCCTACTGCTCACTTAGCCGAATATGTGTAGGTATCGTGTAGCATCCGATTTGTTTAAGACAAGGGATCGCTTCAAATAGCAACCAAGAAACTCACCGCCAAGCTTGGCGGTGAGAGAAACGAGCGCAAAGCTCAAGATGAACTTAAAGTATATCTCGGCTTCCACCAGATTAGCATCCTAAGTAAGCTAACAAAAATATTGATTTCATATCGCGTCAAGACTATTCATTGTACTACGAGAGTCAAGTGAAAGACTCCGTCAACTTAGCTAGAAGGCGAAAGCTACCATGTGCCAACACAACCCGGGCCTTGTGAACTGTGCATCGGGAAACAACAGGTCTACCGCAGTATCCGCTCGTTTTAGGACTGGGGCTCCAGTATTGCTTTTCTTTCCTGCCATCTGATAATGGCTTTAGTGAACTCAAGAACAGGGAAAATCGTACCAGCAAGAGCAATAACGGCTACCCATTCAAAAATGCCTAAAGGATACGTATTGAACACCTCTTCTAAGAACGGCACCTCAATAATAGCCAACAGCAGCAGTGCTTCCCATAATATGGCGAGATTAAGCCACTTATTCTTAAATATGCCAATTTTGAAAATAGACTCCCTATCGGAGCGGAAATTATAGGCTTTGAAAAATTGGATGAGAACTAGAGTAAGAAAGCAAAGGCTTTGTGCTTCTATCATGCTCTTATCTACGTCCAATGCCCATTTGAATACCGCTAAATTTAGTATAGCCGACCATATACCACCTACAGCCATCAATACTAAAACTGGCTTCGTGAAAATGCTTTCACCCCGAGGACGTGGCTTTTGCCTCATCAGGCCGGGGGCAGGTGGATCTACAGATAGAGCAAGAGCGGGCAAGCCATCTGTAGCCAGGTTCACATATAGAATCTGAACAGCAATAAGCGGTATAGCTCCATAGGGAAGCCCCATTAGTGGACCAAAAAGGATGGCACCGGCCATCAGCAATATCTCTCCCATATTTGAAGACAGCAGGTACATGAGATATTTCTTGATATTGCCGAAAATCCCCCTTCCCTCTTCGACTGCAGCAACAATGGAAGCAAAATTGTCATCAGTCAGTATCATATCGGCTGCTTCTTTAGTAACGTCAGTGCCATTGATGCCCATAGCTACGCCAATATCTGCTTTCTTAAGAGCTGGCGCATCATTTATGCCATCGCCAGTCATGGCCACCACGTGCCCCCTTTTGGCTAGCGCCTCGACAACCCTGAGCTTGTGTACAGGTGAAACGCGGGCATAGACTTCTATCTTCTCCACCAGCGCTTCGAGCTCTTCGTCACTCATGTCGTCTAATTCGGCACCGGTAATAGCCATACCATTTTTGAGCAGGCCCAGCTCTTTGGCAATAGCAACAGCAGTCAGTTTGTGGTCACCAGTTATCATTACCGACTTTATGCCGGCTTCGTCGCAAACTTTGACAGCATCCCTCACTTCTTCTCTGGGTGGGTCAATCATCCCAACCAATCCTACAAAAACCATGTCACTTTCTTGTGCACCGGTCTTGGCCACAT
>VGOF01000038.1 GCA_016875975.1 Chloroflexota bacterium
AAGAATACCGTGTTGTATCCTAATGTGCTTTGTATCTGCTCCATGGCCTTGACCAGGTCCATGGCCAGGTCGACATTTGTAGGGCTGTTCTTGAACATATACTTGAATTTTTTTTGATCCGCAAAGACATTTCTGGAAAAGGCTAGGTTCACACCGCCGCCGAATATGCAGATTATTCTGTCTTCTGCTATATTTTGCATGACTGCCATCTGGGCTTCGGTTCTGATTGGGCCAGCCACCAGCGCTATGGGCTTGTGCTTGGCGATGAGGTCTTTGTATGCCAGCACTACATCCTGGATTGGTATGCCGGCCTCGAGGTCTCTAGTATCTGCTGTGACTATCTTTATAGGGCGCTTGACACCATCGACCACAACGCCGCCTTCCTTGGCATTGATCTCATCTGCCGCCAGCATTGCTGCCCTGGACATGTCTTTGGCGATGGTGCCCAAGGCGCATGGGGCACCGATAATTATAGGTGGCGTTGATGGTTCTGTTGGTGCCTTGGCACACGCTGCAACCGAGACAAGCAGCACGGCGGCCAGGGCTACGGCTAAACAACTGGCAAATTTGTTACGTGCAAGCATATTCTTATTGCACCTCCTCTTTATTCTGGACACGTATTGCTTTGGCTAAGATGCATCTTGATTCGTGTGTCTCTTTCCCCTCGGTGGTTCATTTTAGTGGGGAAGCGTTAGCATGTACAGATATATTATCTGTTGTATATTGTATATTGTCAATAGTCGTTTTTGACAGCACTAAATACAAATGCGTATACTATTGTGGTTTTGTGGTTGTTTTTTGCTTGGTTGTGGCGGTGTGTATGGTTTCATTTTTTGTTTCACTGAGTGCGAACCAAATCCTGGCAGGCGGTTGTTCTGTTGGGTTTAAAAAATAAGTAGATTCTGAAAGGAGACTGGACTATGGATACATCTTATCTTTCTTTAACAGGAAAGGTGGCACTGGTTACCGGGGGTAGCCGTGGTATCGGGAAGGCTATTGCGCTGCAATTTGCAGATGCTGGAGCGGATGTTATTGTTAGTAGCAGGAAGCTAGCCGATTTGGAAAAAGTAGCCGAGGAGATCAGAGGAATGGGCAGGCGAGGTCTGGCAGTATCGGCACATAATGCCAAAATGGACGAGCTGCGGAATTTAGTTGAGAAGGTGAAAGAGGAATTTGGGCGAATTGATATTTTGGTAAACAACGCGGCGACTAATCCCATCATGTGCTCGGTTTTGGATATGGACGAGCCTCCATTTGACATAATTATGAATGTCAACATTAAGGGATATTTCTTCTTAAGCCAGGCGGCTGCTAAGATGATGGCTAAGCAGGGAGGGGGGGTCATAATCAATGTGGCTTCTGTGGGTGGTATTAGTCCGGACCCGGGGTTGGCTGCCTATTGCATGAGCAAGGCTGCCATTATAATGATGACTAAAGCTATGGCGCTTGAGCTGGGTCATGATAATATACGGGTGAATGCTATAGCTCCGGGTATTGTTAAAACGAGGTTCAGCCAGGCTCTGTGGAGCAACCCAGACATATTGAATCCCGAGCTTGAGAAAATGCCTCTAAGGCGTATATCGGAGCCTGAAGAGATAGCCCGGACTGCGTTATATCTGGCATCGGATGCCTCAAACTTTATGACTGGCCATACCGTTGTCTTAGATGGTGGGGCAAATCTATAATTAGTGATACTGGTGCTGTGACTAACTATTGACCCTTGTGCCCCAGTCAGGTGGTTTTTCATACCTACAGCACTGCAGCCGAGGGCTCGGCTTGTTCCTGGGTAAAGCGAATCCTGTGGTGAACCGTCGTGGTATATTAGGTTTTCCATGACGCAAGCAAGTAAGGAGGTAACTTTGGCGTCTTTAACAGATTACAGCGGTGATTTTTCTCCCCAATTGCAGCTTAGCGAGTTCTCGCATGATACCCTGGTGCGGCTGCTGACAGTATATTCGCAACTCTATATTGCCATGGATGGATTCTGGTATCTGGCGGTTATGGAGCGGCATGGCAATGACGAAGCCCTGGCATGTGATATGCGAGCTTGGGAAAGAGTGGCCAAATACGAAATGAAGAGGCTCACAGAAATCCTAAATATCAACGGTCATGATGTGGTTGCCTTCATGAAGGCGTTACAGTTGACCCCTTGGTGTCAGAAGACCCAGTATGAGATGGAAATCGAGAGCCCGAACAGAGCGACTTTTACGGTTACCTATTGTCCTACATTAGATGCCTTAGAGAAAGAAGGAAAAGGGAGGCAAGTACCAATTTGTGCTGAGATAGAGCCCAAAATCATGGGATGGTATGCCTCCTTCTTCAATCCCGAAATAAAGTTCGAGCCTTTAACGCCACTTCCACGACAGAACAGGGAAGACGCCTGCTGCCGGTGGACAGTTTATGCTAAGGGTTAATCCCTGCTATATCTTCGGCGATCTTTTTGCATCTGAGAAGTTCTTCTTTGGCCTCAGCGAGTATGGTCATCCTTTGAGTCATAAGTGAACCTTCACCGTGGAGCACCATCACTTCGTATTCAGAGGCAAGCCATCTCCTTATCAGGTCGTACATGCGCAATCTGTGTTCTGCTGGGATACCGGATTTGCCGCTGAGATACTTCTTCATATACTCGTGCGTTTCCGGATTTTGCCAGTCTTGGTAAGTAGGTTTGGTAATCAAGGAGCCACCTGAGATGTCTTGTATTACTTTGACCAGGTCATGATACTTATCGGCGAAGTGGTATTTGCCAATGTTTGTAGTGACCGGGTTTGGCACAGGCATCCCGCCGTGCATGACATAATCTAAGCAGGCAGACCGGGTGAGGGCTTTCAGTGTCTGAAGGTACATCGCTGCGTCTGTGAGTTTCTCTCTGATGTGAGGGACATTGAGCACGCCGTTGTATTCGGCTATTGCGTATGCCATTCCCACAAACATCTCGGATATAGGTATTCGATAGGCGCAACCGGTGCGCCGGTGCAGTAGGCCGAAGTGAAGGGCGATTAGGCCGGCGTGTTGCCACTCGCCACAAAGGAAGACACGTTCCCATGGGACCAGGACATCGTCAAAGATAATCAGGGAATCAGTGTGCATTCTCAGTGGGCGGGGGCAGGGAAATTCCATCGGCCCGATTTCCGATTTGACTGGACGGCAAATCTGCTTCAGTCCCTTTGTGTTGCAGGGGATGGCGAAGGCTACCGCGTAGTCCTTGTCTTGCTCTGTCATGGCTCGGCATGGGATAGCGAAGATCTCGTTGGAGTAGGCTGCGCCGGTGATATGCATCTTGGCACCCCTGACGATAATGCCTTTGCTATTCTTATCGACTACGCGGACGTAGAAGTCAGGATGCACTTGTTTTGGGTCAGACGGACGCAATAACCTGTCTCCCTTGACGTCTGTCACTGCCGAGACTATGGCAGTGTCTTCTTTCATGAGGTATTTGCGGAAATTGTTTATTCGGTCGATGTAGTCCTTGTTGCCAATCATATTGGCGGTGATTTGTATGGCGTTCAGCGCATCGGCACCGATATCTTTAGCCAGGGGGATATAACCGTCAGCGTAGGCAGTGAATTCGATGATGAGGTCAGTAGCCTTCAGCAGGTCTTCGCCTGTTTTGGGGATGTAATAGTATCTGCTTACTTCCTCACCTAGCTCAGGGTCGAACACTATAGCCAAGTCCTTATATTTCGGCAGTTCGGCTGCTTCGTAGTCCAAAGCCATTGTGTCAACGCATGTTTTTAGTGCGCGATGAGTGGTGACATCTTTCACCTTCTCGCCGTACATATAGACTTCTCGCCCATCTTTCAGGCTTTCCTTATATTGCTTTACTGTTCTTAGACCCATTGCTTGAAACCTCCTTCTTAACTTATGTTCTGTGGTCTAGAGTCGTGTTCGTGGCACTAATGGGTATTTCTAACAAATCGAGTTGTATTATTTCTTGAGGATTGTGACGCCTCCGATGTGGTTCCAGCCAAATACCTGCGATAGGCCTACCTTCGGATGATTGACCTGCCGTGGCCCGGCTTGCCCTCTGAGCTGCCACATTATCTCGCAGACTTGTCCCAGGCCTGAAGCTCCCGGTGGCTCGCCTTTGCATTGGATTCCACCACTCGGATTGACAGGTAGTCTGCCAGTGATGTCGAATGTGCCCTCTCTGAGCAGGTGGTAGGCTTCTCCCGGCCGGCATAGGCCGAGTTGCTCAATGTGCACTAGCTCGTGTGCTGACTCTGTATCTTGCACTTCGACAACCTCGATGTCCCCGGGGCCGATGCCTGCTTCTTTGTAGGCCTGTTCACCCGCAGCTACTACTACCGGGCGTCCTTTCTTTTTCGTGGTAATGCTATAAGCGGAGCTTGGTTCCAGAATAGGGGAAGGATAATCAGCCGTTGCCATTACTGATGCTGCCAGGTAAACAGGTTGAGAGATATTGTGTTTTCTAGCAATTTTCTTGCTGCAAACTACTACTGCTGCTGCACCATCGTCTGGGGAACAGAAATTATAGAGATGTAGTGGCCAGGCGACATAAGGGGACTTCAGGACTTGCTCTATTGTGAATTCCTGACGGAACATTGCGTATGGGTTCAAGCGGCCATACTTATGAGCCTTGACAGCCACCCTGGCGAAATCCTCTTCAGTAGCTCCGTACTCGTACATATATCTCTGAGCTACCATGGCGAATGCGCTAGGGCTTGCTTTCATGCCTAGTGTGTTTTGCCAAGGCTCACCAAGGTCTTGGAACATGCCTTGATGTTTATCTATGCCGAAGACTAGAACTGCATCGCATGAGCCGCTGGAGATAGCATCTCGTGCGAGTCTGAGCATAGCTCCTCCTGTAGCGCAGGCGGCTCTTATGTCGTAGATAGGGATTCCAGTCTGTCCCACGCCTTGTAATATCTCAGCTCCGAGCTGTGGCCTATTGAGCAGGACTGTGCCACAAAGGGCGAGCTGGATGTCTTTGAAAGTCATGTTGGCATCCTTGAGTGCCATGGTTATAGCTTCCAGTGCTATATCTGCTGGGTCTTTCTCCCGATATCTTCCAAAGGGGTGCATGCCAACGCCGGCTAGGACTACATCTTCCATTTGTAGTACCTCCTATCATCAGATGTTACGGTCATGTGTTCTTGTGTCTTGGCCATTTATTTGACTGGGCGAAATTTGTAATACATCACTTTGTTGCCCATTTCGTCCTTTTCAAGTTCATCGAGGATCAGCTCCATTTCCATGCCCACGCGTAATTTGTCAGGGTCGTTCTCGGTTAGATGAGACAGAACTGCCAGCCCCTCAGGCAGTTCTATCCAGCCCAGACCATAGGGAACAAATGGGTCGGATGGCTTGTATGGTGGCGGTGCAGGATAATACATGATGGAATAGCTGTATAATTTGCCTCTTCTGCTGAGTTCTATGTGCTCTAAATCGCCGCTTTGGCACTGTTCACAGCGGCTTCTTCTGATGAAGTAAGTCTCGCCACAGGAACGGCATTTACTGCCTAGCAGAGACGGTTGTTCCTTGGGACTGGCAGGCAGTTTGATCATTCCTTCTTTTATGGGGACTTGCTTTTCCGCAGTACTTTTGCTCAAGGGTAACCTCCTCTATATGCTAAATTCTATAATCTCATATCGAGCTTCGGTTTATGGCTTTTCTCACCTTGCCAGTGCTTGCCGGCATTCTCAGCAATAAGCAGGTTTATCTATTGCCACAGTTTGAAGCATTGTTTATTGCCTGGACTAATGCACTGAAGCATGCACAAGGCAAAATTGAAATGAGTCACTCAAACTTCTGTTGTCGTCAATTTCCTGGTGGCGAACTAAGCATCTGGCATCTTAAGTCCCAGCTTGCTTCTCTTGCTTGCTCTAAATACAATGTGATCTGCTCCAGTTTATCTATGTATGTCGCTCGTACGCGCTGAAATTCACTCATGTATCTCATATTGACAGATGATGCCGGGTCACTTAAGCGTTTCTCTGCTTCATTGAATGTCTTGTTAGCCTCTGTTTTCAACGTTTCTGTCAGGTTTTCGGCTTTGCTGATTTCCCACTCAAGTTGGTAATACCGCACCCACCACTGTCCCATAGTCACACTGGCAGCGTTCTTATCTAGCTCGTGGGCTGGCAAGTAGGGGTTTTCTGTCCAGACTCTGATAGCTAGTGCGTGACATTTGTCCAGTTGTGTCAACAGCGAAGCTACAAAGTCTGGCGATGGTAGCAGCTTAGCTAGTGTATGTGTTTCCTTGCTGCTTTCGGAGCTGTCTGGTGCCAGGCTAAGGCTGCTGACCTTTTGCCAGTCGAAGTGGTTAAGCTCCAGGGTTGTTAGATAGGCGCGCCTGGTGTAGTCTGCGGTAGAGCGATAGAATCTGTTGTCAGCGGCACTGCTTGCCCATCCATTTCCTGATAACTTGTCCATATCCTCGTAGAAATACCAATAATTGTTCCCATCAGGATTGTCTGGGCAAGTCTTGTTTATACTCCAAATGCTATCGCCCAGATATCGGGCAGTGAAAATGGGACTTGTATCCCCCCCCGGGGGAAGTGGTGCTGCCTTTCAGCCGCACTCAGTAGGTGGCGGGCACTCGGGGCTGTAGTTCTTGGCCATTTTGACTACAGCATCGGTATTATAAGCGGAGATATCGGTTGTACATGCGGAGAGCAACAGCAGGGGCAGGAGCATTACGATTGTATAAACGCTTTTGGATTTCATTATGAGACTCCTGTTACTCTTCTCTCCTAAGATGGCCGCTCTGATTATACCCTGAACCAATGGAAAATTGAAATGGCACGCAGGCAGGAGTTGTAACGGGTTAGTGCGCGTTGGGCTTTTGAATCATAGTGGGAATGCCTGATGGCCTGGTGGCGCAACTTATCATTTGACCGTTGTTAGTATTTTGAATGATGAGATGATTTCGTTGAACGGGTACTTGTAGTACTCTGCTGCCGGGGCTGCCGTATCTATCTTGTAAGTGTATTGTGGTGTATACTTGAAATAGGCTTGCCCCAAGAATTCACCTCTTTTGTCTGTTATCCAGCCATAAGATAGGTACCAATCCCATTGCCCCTGCATTTTCTTGTTCTCGTAGCGGGTAATCTCGCCCCACTGTGAGCCCATAGCCATTTCCCAGCTTTGTGCTGCTTTTTCGACAGGCACGGACGGGATGGCATCTATCCTTATGGAGCCCGGGCTTGAGGCTGATATGGGCGTAAGCAAGCATGTTTTACCCTTGTCGGCAACTTCCACTCTCCAGTCTCCGGGATAGGTGATAGAATAGCCGAACTCCTCGTTTTTGTACGTCAGTGGTTTTGTCTGTGGCGCTTTACTGGCAATCCCGCTACAAGCAGCTAGCAAGTTAAGTGCCAAAACGGCTAGAAGCAGGAGTGTTGTTATTCGTGTTCCTTTGGTTCGCATTGTCATCTCCTTTTAGTTTCTTGCCTGGTTGGGTGAAGCTGGCCAATAGGAGCCGTGATGGCTAGCAGTCACATTTCTATAAGTGGAGTTAAACAAGCATTTGCCCTATTGTACCGCCGCCATCTACATATATCACGTGGCCAGAAATGTACCCCCCGTCCTCCGAGCAGAGGAAAGCGCAGAGATTGCCGATGTCTGAAGGTTGACAGGCACGTCTAAATGGCATGGTGGGATATAGTTCCTTGATATCTCGGCCAACATTTGCTTTGACTAGTCGTCTTCCCATCTCTGTTTCTACCAATCCTGGGGCGATAATGTTTACCCGGATATTGTTTTGCAGTTCTTCTTTTGCCAGGACTTTTGCCATTCCCTCGAGGGCTGCTTTTGCCATGACGTATGGTCCATGCCCAGGGAGGCAGGCGATTGTTTCAAGCGAGGATATGAAGTGTATGTCGCCGCGGCCTTGTTTTCGCATGTGCGGCAGCACAGCTTGGGTGAAATGTAGCGCTCCGAAAAAATGTACTTCCATAAGCTTGTGGAATTCCTTGGCCTCGGTATCCAGGATATTCTTACCCCTGGAGGCGATGCCTGCATTATTGACAAGGATATCAACTTTGCCAAAAGTATCAACTGTCTTGGCTGCGATTTCCTTGACCTTGTCACAATCTGTAATATCAGCTTGTAACGCTATGGCCTTTTTGCCCATCCCTTCTATTTTGGCGGTGATGTCCTTGGCTGCAGCTTCATCGCGCCGATAGCATATGACTACGCTGGCACCGGCCTTTGCTAGTGCTAGGCTAATGCCACTGCCGATGCCTCTGTTCCCGCCTGTTACAATGGCGACTCTTCCTACCAGGCTCAATCGTTTTTCCTTCTGTACATTTGACATGGACTAGAATCCAAAGTTTGCCTCACGTGCAGGGCTTTTTGATTATACACTAAACAAATGGGAATTGAGAAAATTATGCGGGCAGTCAAGTGTCGGTTATCAATTAAGTCATAAGAAGAACGCGGTGTTGTTAAATTATACACGTTGTGCTATATTTTGGCCGATTCTGTATAGGAGGTATTACTGTGTCTGACCAGTCCAACAAAGCAATTTACGAATCGCGGCCGTGGTTGAAGTTCTATCTCGAGGGAGTTCCAGCCGATGTCGAAATTCCTCAGATGTCGGTAGTCGATGACTTCGATGAAAGTACAGAGAAGTGGAAAGACAGAACCGCGCTGGTGTTCTACGGGCGGAAGATAAGCTATAAGGAACTCAGGGACCATGTGGATAGATTTGCAACTGCCTTGCATGATCTGGGTGTTAAGAAGGGGGACAAGGTTGCTCTGCTCCTGCTTAATTCACCGCAATTTGTTATAGCCTATTTTGGTGCTCTCAAGGCTGGGGCTACCTTGACTGCAATTAGTCCTCTCTATGTTAGCCCCGAGATCAAGCATCAGATAGAAGATAGCGGAGCTACCACTATCGTATGCCAGGACATTCTATATGATAATGTCGATAGAACAGGTGTGAAACTTGACAGGGTTGTCCTGACAGGCATTGCTGAGTACTTGCCTGGCTTAAAGAAATTTATGGGGCAGAGCATGCTCAGGGCAGTGTATCAGAAAATGGCAGCTCCTCCCCCCGATATTTATGAGCGGGAGGGATTTTACCAATTGCAGGAGCTGATTAAGAAATATCCGCCGAATCCGCCCAAGATAGATTTCGATGTGAAGAATGACCTGGTAACATTACCCTATACAGGTGGTACTACTGGATTACCAAAAGGCGCAATGATGAGCCACTATAATCTTATTGCTGGAAGGAGTCTAGCTTCCAAGTTTTGGGGGGATGTGGTTGAGGAAGGAAAGGAAGTTGTTCTTGCCTATTTGCCCTTCTATCATATATATGGCCAGGCAGTTGTCATGTTGGGCAGTCTTTCCCAGGGGTACACATTGGTCATATTCACTACGCCTGACCTCGATGATATTTTGAATGCTATGGAGAGCTACAAAGCAACCATTTTTTATGGTGTACCCTCATTGTACGAATATTTGAGGGACTACCATCGAACGAGCAGGGTAAATTGGAAAAGGCTCAAGGTTTTAGTTTCCGGCGCAGATGCTCTTCTCGAAGATACAGCCAAAGGCTGGGAAAAGCGAACCGGTGCCAAAATACATGAAGGCTGGGGTATGACCGAGACTAGCTCAGTGGGTATGATTAGCCCTTATGGTAAGCCAAAGGTCGGTTCCTTTGGCATCCCTATGTCGAATACTGTGGGTGCTATCGTGGACCCTGAGGGAACGAAATTCCTGCCTGTCGGCGAAATAGGAGAACTGGTTGTCAAAGGCCCGCAGATAACATTGGGATATTGGAAGAAGCCTGAAGAGACTAAGAAGATGATCGTGGAAATCGATGGTGAGAAATGGCTTAGAAGCGGTGACCTAGCCAGGATGGACGAGGAAGGATATTTCTATTTCTATGACAGGAAGCGCGACATGATTAAATACAAGGGTCTTGCCGTATTTGCCAGGGAGGTAGAGGAAGTCCTGGCGGCCCACCCACAAGTTAAAGAGGCTGGCGTTATAGGGGTTCCAGATACGGATGTGGGTGAGAAAGTTAAGGCGATAGTGGTACTGGAGACTGAGGCGAGGGGCAAAGTCTCAGAGGAGGACATAGTCAAGTATGCATCTGAAAGGCTGGCTCACTATAAAGTACCAAAGATTGTTGAGTTCAGGGGCGAAGTTCCGAAGACTGATGTTGGCAAGGTGTCACGCAGGGAGTTGAGAGAGGAGGATTTGTAGTATGCCAGTGCTAGAAGTTAAGAATTTGACCAAGCGGTTTGGTGGACTTCAGGCAGTCGATAATGTTAGCTTTGAGATAAATCGGGATGAGATAGTCGGCTTAATCGGTCCTAATGGTGCAGGGAAGACCACGCTTATACGTTGCCTGCTAGGGATATTGAAACCTGATTCAGGTGAAGTGCTATTTAATGGCAAAGACATAACTGGTCATCGTCCCTGGGAGATTGTGCAGAGAGGGATGGTAGGTACTTTCCAGGTGGTGAAACCGTTTCGGCATTTGCCTATCATTGCCAATGTGATGGTTGGTTGCCTATGCCCTCGGATAACCAAACGCGGCGAGTGGGTTAAAAGGGCTGAGGTTAAAGCCCGGGATGCGTTGGAGTTTGTTGGCATTGCTGACAGGGC
>VGOF01000039.1 GCA_016875975.1 Chloroflexota bacterium
GATTGCCACATCCTTCAGCGGAAGGATTCGCAATGACGGGGAATGGTTGAGAGATTCTTCAGTCGCTTCGCTCCTTCAGAATGACAATAAGGAGAGGGTGTCCGAGAATGACAATCACAAGGGACTCGGGTGACGATTTGAGCCACCCTCACCTGGCCTCTCCCTCGAGGGAGAGGAGAGCTAGCGGGATTCGCAATGACAGGGAAGGGTTGAGAGATTCTTCGCCCGATTACATCGGGATTCAAGGATGACTGGGTTGGAGATTGCCACGACACTTCGTGCCTCGCAATGACATTTGGGCGATTTGATTAGTGGGGGGTGATGTCTGGGGGTGGTTGGTCTGTAGCCTTTTTGCCGTAGCCTTCTTCCTGGAGCTGGTCGAATAGCCTGGCAGCGCGTGGATAGCCGATGCGCAGGCGGCGCTGCAGAAAAGAGGCGGATATTTCCTTATGTTCCTGTGCTAACTGTCTGGCTGCATCGAGCAGGGAATCATCGGCGCTCTTTTCGCTGGTGGTGGGCTGGGCCATGTCCTCAAACTTCACCGGTGCTGTTTCTGGCTTCGGCTGGTTGCCCCAGAAGTTCACCAGCCGATCAATTTCAGCATCGGAGACAAAAGTGCCCTGAAGCCTCTTGGGCTTGCTGGCATCCGTGGGCATGTAGAGCATGTCGCCTCGGCCCAGCAGCTTCTCAGCCCCGGCAGAATCAAGGATAGTCCGAGAATCCACCTGCGAGGTGAGGGCGAAGCTGATGCGAGTGGGGAAGTTGGCTTTTATGAGGCCGGTCACGACGTCAACCGATGGACGCTGGGTGGCTACAATGAGGTGTATGCCGGTGGCGCGTGCCAGTTGTGCCAGGCGACAAAGGTTCCGCTCAACCTCGTCGAAAGCTGTCATCATCAAGTCGGCCAATTCATCGATTAGGACCACGATGTAAGGCAAGGCATCAACGGGGTGCTTTTCCTTATTGTAGCCGTCTATGTTGCGTGCTCCCACCTGCGCGAATTTGCGGTAGCGATTGTCCATCTCCAGGCTAAGCCAGCGCAGCGCCATGACTGCCTTGTCGCTTTCTACAACGACCGGTGCAATTAGGTGTGGCAATTGATTGAAGTTGACCAGTTCTACTCGCTTGGGGTCGATCATGATGAATTGCACATCGTCAGGGGTATTGTGTACAAGCAGGGAGCAGATTATGGAGTTGAGACAGGCGGTTTTGCCGCTGCCTGTTGCCCCGGCCACGAGCAAATGTGGCATTCTGGCCAGGTCTGCGGCAACTGTCTCGCCGCCGGCGCCTTTACCCAGGGCTATGGCTAGCTTGGACTTAGCACCGATTTTTTGGAAAGAAGTGCTTTCTATCACGCTGCGCAGATTCACCAGGCCGAAAGTGATGTTGGGAACCTCGATGCCCACTGCCGATTTTCCAGGTATAGGGGCTTCGATTCTAATGCTGGGTACAGCCAGAACTAAGGCGAGGTCACTGGCCAGTGAGCTAATACGCTCTACCTTGACCCTGGTTCTCGCCATCTCTTCTCGACGTGCTCTTATGCTGCCATCCTTGTCTCGTTCCTTGACCTCTTTGTATTTGTAGTCCCAGCCAGGGATGACCTCAAACTGCGTCACGGTAGGGCCGACATTTATGTTGCCAAGCTCAATCTCAACCCCATAGCTGGCCAGGGCGTCTTTGATGAGTTGAGCTCGTTCCTTGATATCTGATTGGCTTAGTTCGACCTCAGTTGGTCTGTCCAGGATGTCGATGGGGGGCAATTGCCACCCTCCGATGGTTAGTATAGGACGGTGTCTGTCCGGGCCCCATGTCTCAGCGGTGGGTGTCTTAATTGGTACTGGGGGTGAAATCGGCGTTATGGTTGGAGGAGGTTTGACTTCCTCTTTTATCATTGGGCCTTCGATTTGGTAGGGCTTTGCATCTGGCTTGATTGTTATTTTTGGTTCTTCTGGTTTTGGCGTGGTAGCGGCTTGCCAACCGCGTTTGACAAGGCCTCCCGTTCCTTTGGCAGTGCTGACAGCCATACGGCCAGACCACCTCGGGGCCATGAATATGATGGCCAGGACAATAAGTCCAGCCATCTTAAGTATTCCAACGATATCTGTGCTTCCTATAATGCTCTGGCCGGTCTCACCGCCCAGTGTTGACCGGCTTGCGATGCCACTGCCGGGGCTGAAGAAAGCTGCAATGCCCCAGGCGGCTATGGCCAGGCAAATTCCACCCAGCCAAAAGTTCCAATAGCGAGAGAGCAGAGAGAACTTTCCTGCCAGGATTATCCAGAGTAGCAGTCCCAAAAATACTGCAACTATAAGAAGTCCTATTCCCAGTAGCTCAAGCAGACCTTGCCAGGTGTTTATTGCCCAGTAAGAGATGTCTGGCCAAAACCAGTAAATAAGACCAGCTACGATTAGTGCTGCTATCAGCCTTAAAACTGGGGGGGAGAAGAGGAAGCCGAAGAATTGCTTCCAAAGGGGTTTTCCCTTTTTGGTTTGGGCCGAGGCTGGCTTAGAGGCCTTCTTTTTCTTGGGCAAAGCCTTATTATACCTCCATGGTGGTGGTCAAAATCATAGGGCGGCGCTTAGTCTGCTCGTAAAAAAACTTGCCCAGTGTATCCTTAACTTTGGTATTGATGAAGCTCCACTCAAGGGGGCGTCCACTGCTGCGTTCCAACGTAGTTGCCACCAGGTCACGGCCCTGTTCCAATATGGTTTCTTCTTCTGTCGTGTCCACAAAGCCGCGAGATACGATATCCGGTCGGCCTATTATCTTGCCCTTCTTCTTGTCGATGGCGACTATCACGACCACGATGCCATCTCTGGAGAGCATCTTTCGGTCTCGCAAAACCACGTTTGCCAGGTCACCCATAACCAGGCCATCGACGTAGACATTGCCTGCTGGCACCTTGTCGGTTATCCTGGCCTTATTGCGGTCAAGCTCAAGTATGTTCCCGTTCTCGATGATGAAGACATTGCTCTCTGGCATGCCTAAGGACTTTGCCAGTTTGGCATGTAGGCTTAAGTGACGATATTCACCATGGATAGGCATGAAGAACTTGGGCTTGACCAGGTTGAGTAGCAGCTTTAGCTCTTCCTGGCTGCCATGGCCGTGGACGTGAACCTGTGCCAGTTTCTCATAAATCACCTGGGCGCCCTGGCGGAAAAGAGTATCTACTGTCCGGTGAACCAGCGTCTCATTGCCTGGGACAGGGGTTGCCGACATGACCACTGTGTCTCCGCGTGTGATGCGAACCTGGCTGTTATCATGGTTGGCGATTCTCACCAGTGCCGATGTGGGTTCTCCCTGGCTGCCGGTTGTTAGGAGTACAATCTTGTCATGGGGAAAGCGGTGTAGCTCGTCAGGTTGGCGCACCACACCAGTTGGGATGTTGAGGTAACCCAATTCTGCTGCCATCTTCGTCGTGTTCTTCATGCTGCGGCCGATGATGAATACATGGCGGTCATGCCTGGCGGCGGCATCGATTACCTGCTGGATGCGTGAAATCAATGATGAAAAGGTGGCGATGATTACTCTTCCTGGGGCGTCGGCTATGATGTGGTCTAGTGTCTCCCCGACTACGGTTTCTGATGGTGTATATCCTGAAAGCTCCGCATAAGTGGAATCGGCGAGCAGTAGTAGCACTCCCTGTGCTCCCAGCTGGGCTAGTCTGGCCAGGTCAGTCGGTTTGCTGTCCACTGGAGTGTAGTCGATCTTGAAATCGCCGCTATGAACGACTGCACCGATAGGTGTATGGATGATAAGCCCTATTGAATCTGGGATGCTGTGGCACACTGAAAAAGGCTCGATGGTGAGGTTGCCGAGTGGGTACTTCTGACCCGGCTGAATTACCTTGGTGGTGGCTTTGTCGGAATAGCGATGCTCTTTCAGCTTCACTGTGACCAGTCCCTGGGTGAGCTTGGTGCCATAGAGCGGTGTATCCAGTTGTGGCAGGATGTAGGGCAAAGCACCGATGTGGTCTTCGTGTCCGTGGGTTAGAACGATTCCCTTGAGTTTCTCGCGTCTCTCCAGCAGGTAGCTTATTTCGGGGATGACCATGTCTACCCCGTGCATGTCTTCTTCGGGGAACATAAGCCCAGCATCAACGACGATGATGTCGTTGGCATACTCGATGGCCATCATGTTCTTGCCGATTTCGCCCAATCCGCCCAGGGGGATTATTCTAAGCTTATGTTTACCCATGTCTTTTGGTTAGAACAGACTAAGCTGTTGTGTTTCTGTTTCTGTTTCGGTGAGTTTGCCTGCTTGCACTAGCAGTTGTGGTATCTTTAGCATATCGGCTTCGATGATTTTGCGCAAGCTTCCCTGGTGCAGGGCGGCGGCGGGATGGTACATCGCGTAGTACGTGAGCTCTCCTTCTTTCTTGGCTTTGCCGTGGATTTTGCTGATGCTCTGGTTGGGGAAGTATCGCGCCATGGAGTAACGGCCTAAAGTGATAACAACTTTGGGCTGTATTAGCTCAATCTGGCGGTCGAGCCATTTCTTACAGGACTGGATCTCTCCGGGGAGCGGGTCACGGTTTGCCGGCGGGCGGCACTTGATGACATTGGCTATGAAGACCTGGTCTCTTTTTAAGCCAATGGTGGATAATAGCTCCTCAAGGAATTGGCCAGCGGGGCCGACAAAGGGGCGTCCTTGCTGGTCTTCATGCCATCCCGGGGCTTCACCGATGAAGAGAAGTGCGGCGTTATCTGGGCCTTCTCCTGGAACTACCTTGGTGCGGTTTTTGGCTAAATCGCAGTCTTGGCAGCGTTTGATTTGCTCGTGAAGGTCGGTCAGCGCTGTCATCTGAGGCAATCATAGCATAGCGTTTTTTGCTGGTCAATCTATGTGGCAGGCAGGAATAAGCTGAGTGCTACCATACATAAAAGCGCCAGACTGATGCCCAGGTAACGCCTGTCTCTGTAACTGGCGAATCTCGTCGCTGCAATCACCACCTGCAGGATGGGAGTGAGCAAGAGGATGGCTATTCCCAGACTGCTGATAACTTTAGCATCAGGGCTGAACAACCGCTGCGGCAATTCACTGAGTGGGATTACAGCATCCGCTATTTTATCTCCGGAAATGGAGAGCGTAATTAGTCCGATAGCCACTAACCCTAACGAAATAAATACACCTGACTGAAAGCCAAGGCTGATCCACGTGTAGAGCTTACCGTCCTTCTGTTTTTCCTTCATTTTCACATCACGTTGGCGGCCCTGAGGAACATGAGGATTGCCGTAACTAAAAGTAGCCCGCCGAAGCCTCTTCTGAGCCACGCTCCTTTAATTTTCTGGGCCAACGAAGTTCCGAGCAAGGCGCCTCCGACTACTCCCACTATCAGTGGTGTTACAATGGAAGGGTTTACATATCCGTTGCGGTAATAGATTAGAGCGCCAGCGGCAGTGGTGATGGCTATCATAAAGCTGCTGGTACCGATGGCCACTTTAATCGGTATCCCCATGAGCGAGTGCATTACAGGCACCTTGATAATGCCGCCCCCGATGCCTAGCATGCTGGATAGGATGCCGGCGAGGAAGCTAGCTATCAGACCCGAGGGGATTCTTTTAATTTCGTAGGTAACAGACCTGTGTTGGCTAATGTCGTAGTACATGTTCTGCGACTGGCTGGGGAAGCTGGTAGAGGTGTCGTCTGAATTTGCTGAATTGCTTGTTGACGCGATGCTGTCTGTTATTACTGGCCGGCGAGATATCATGGAATAGGAGACGTAGAGCAGGGCGATGCCGAATAATATGCCTAACGTTGATGAAGTAAGCAGTGTAACCGCTATGGCGCCGATAATGGCTCCGGGGACGGTTGTGGTTTCCAGAAGCAGGCCCAGTCTTACGTTGGTCATCCGTGTTTTCAGGTAAGCGCTAGCCGCGGTGCATGAGTTGGCGACTATCGCTACCAGGCTGCTGCCGACAGCTACCTGCATCGGCAGTTTAAGTGCCAGGGTGAGCACGGGCACGATAATGAAACCGCCGCCTACGCCCAGCATCGAGCCTAGCAAGCCAGCGAACAGCCCTATGCCGACCAGTGCGGAGATATTTGCAATGGTTAATTCCATTGTTCGACATGGTAACATCGGCTGCAATGGCGGGTCAACGATTCGCCCCTATTTCGGTGGCGCATTTCTCGAATTATTGTGAGGCCATCTGAATCAATGTTATACTTTGGCCTAATTGCTTGAGGCTTGATTTTCATGGCGAGAATTGATGGTCGTGCCAATGATGAACTTCGTCCGGTGAGTATTGCACTGGGCTACCAGGCTTTTGCCGAAGGCTCAGCCTTGATTGAGCTGGGGCAGACTAAGGTGCTCTGCGCTGTAAGCGTGGATGACAAAGTGCCTGCTTTCCTGAAGGGTGAATCGAGTGGTTGGGTTACTGCTGAGTATGCCATGCTGCCGCGCTCAACTCATACTCGTACCCCGCGCAGGATTTTACCTGACAGTTCAGCCGGTCGCAGCCAGGAAATTCAACGTCTTATCGGGCGTGCTCTTCGGGCAGTCACAGACCTCCGTGCCTTGGGCGAAAGAACTTTTACCGTTGATTGTGATGTGTTACAGGCCGATGGCGGCACTCGAACCGCAGCCATTACCGGCGGATATGTGGCTCTGTACCACGCGTTGTACAACCTCAAGAGACAAGGCGTGCTCAAATTGATGCCGCTGAGAAATGCAGTTGCTGCTACCAGTGTGGGAGTTGTCCTGGGTGAAAAGCTGCTGGACCTGTGCTACGAGGAGGATTCCCGCGCTGGTGTAGATTTCAACGTGGTGATGACTGACGCTGGGCAGTTTGTCGAAATCCAGGGCACAGCCGAGGGCAAGCCCTTCTCCAAAGAGACTGTTGACGCTTTGCTGCTCCTGGCTCAGCTAGGGATTAAGCGCCTGTTTGAAGCTCAGAAAGCAGCAGTAGCGATTTTGCGCTAAGGACGGACATGGCCATCGCCGATGATGAGCCATTTATAGCTGGTCAACTCTCTCAATGCCATCGGGCCACGAGCGTGCATCTTCTGAGTACTGATGCCTATCTCTGCGCCGAGGCCGAATTGTCCACCGTCGGTGAAACGAGTGCTGGCGTTGGCATAGACGCAGGCGGCGTCGATTTCGTTGAGGAATCGCTCGATGGCCTTCTTATCTTCTGTGACGATAGCTTCGGAGTGACCTGAGCCATAGCGCTCGATGTGTTCCAGCGCCTCGTCCAAAGAGTCCACTACTTTTATTGCTGCTATTAGTGCCAGGAATTCCTTGCCCCAGTCGTCATCTTTGGCGGGGACAAGCTTCAGCGAGGGTACCTGCTTGAGTATTGCCAGGCTGTGCTTATCGCAGTGCATCTCCACGTTGGCCTTAGCCCACTCCCTGGCTATCATGGGAAGATAACGTTCGGCGATTTCAGAGTGTACCAGTAGGGTGTCCAGCGCATTGCATACGGTAGGCCGTTGCACCTTGGCGTTGTAGGCGATGGCTACCGCCTTGTCAAGGTTTGCGTCCTTGTCTACATAGGTATGGCAGACGCCTATGCCACCGGTGACCACGGGCATGCTGGCGTTCTCAGCCACGAACTTGATCAGGCCAGCACCGCCGCGGGGTATGACCAGGTCAATGGCTTCTCTCATCTTTAGCATGTGGTCAACCAGAGCCTTATCCGTGGACTCGATGAACTGCACTGCTCCCTGTGGTATTCCAGCTTTGTAGGCGGCTTGCTGAACTGTGCTGGCGAGGGCTTTGTTAGAGCGCAGTGCCTCCTTGCCACCGCGGAGGACAACGGCATTGCCTGCTTTGAGGCAGAGCACGGCGATGTCAACCGTGACGTTGGGTCGGCTTTCGTAAATGGCACCGATGACTCCGAGCGGCACGCGCTTCTTGCTCAGTTTCAGCCCGTTAGGCAAAGTGCGTTCCTCGAAAACTTCACCTACGGGGTCAGGAAGAGTGGCTACGGTCTTCACGTCGTTGGCTATGGCTTCCAGGCGGCCTGGCGACAGCATGAGGCGGTCGAGCATAGCTGTACTCATGCCAGATGCCTCTGACTCTTTGTAGTCCAGTTCGTTGGCTGCCAGTATCGTCTTCTGGTTTGCCACCAAGGCATCGGCTATGGCTAGTATCGCCTTGTTCTTGGTTTCGGTGTTCAGGAAGGCGAGCTTCCTGGAAGCCGCCTTGGCTGCTTTACATTTCTCTTCCAGTTCCTTTATTGCCGCTTGCATTTTTCCTCCCTTGGTATTCATGGCTTCTAGCCATTACCCATAGGTAGCTGTTCGCCTTCTTCTGTTGAGACCTTTGGTGCTTTGGTGAAAGTAATGCTGGTCTGTGTCTGTGGCGGCATGTCAACGGTCTTACCCTGTAGCAGTTCCTCTATGGTCAGTATCTGCATTTTGGGGTAGTCCTTATCCCAGCCTGGGGAGTGGTAGAAGCCAGCGCTTACCGCCTCAGTTTGCATAGGTTGCGTGGGCGGCTCAAGGGTTATGAAAATGCCAACCGCCTCATTAGCGGCTACAGACTTCAACTCTCTTATGGCATTAACACCAACATGTCCACTTTTGACCTGTATGATTGCTCGCTTGGGCTTGCCAGTGGCATCATCTATGAACTGGATGACGCCATCAATACCTTTATCAGCTCCTTTCTTCTGTTCTCCAAGAGGCCTGGCTTTAATCAGGCCAAGCGCCCAGTATTGGAACTGATACCTGTCCTGGTGTGCCAGGGCGCGAGCTCCTGCCAAATCCCTAGGTTCGCCGATAACTTCGAATTTGATGTTGCCAAAGCTGTCCTGAAGGCGAGCGCGCATCAGGGTAATAGCCAGGTGGGTGACGTCAATGCCTATCCAGCGGCGCTTGAGTTCGTGAGCTGCCACAATAGCAGTGCCACAGCCACAGAAGGGGTCAAGAACAATATTGCCTTCCTTAGAGCTTGCCTTAATGATACGCTCTAGTAAAGCGAGAGGTTTTTGGGTCTGATAGCCAAGCCGTTCTTTGGCGGTTGGGCTGATAGGCGGGATGTCAGTCCAAATGGATTGCGCCGCCACCCCTGGCCTCTCGTCAAGATAGTATTTGATATACGGCTGGCCAGTACTGCTATAGTACAACAGCCCCTTTGTATCCATTTCCGTCATTTTTTCACGAGTATAAGCCCAATATCGTCCCTTTGGCGGTCTGACTCCCTTCCATTCATATAAAGTGTCACCACCTGGCTTTTTTGCAGTGGGAGTCACCAATCTGTAACTTCTGCCATTTTCATCTACCTTGTAGTACTGCTGAGCAATCTGCTCGGAAGAGAAGGCGACAAATTGTGGATTCCAAGTTGGATTGCTAGTCTTGGAGTAAAATAATAGATGGTCATGTACACGTCCAAAATGTTTAGCCCCTTGTTTCCAATCTCCGTGGGAAGTAGTCCTCCGCCACACAATCTCATTACGGAAATTGGCTGGGCCAAAGATCTGGTCCAACACCAGCTTCAAATAGTGGCTAGCGGTGGGGTCGCAGTGGAGGTACAGCGAGCCTGTTGATTTAAGCACACGATGCAACTCAATTAACCTTGCAGTCATCATTACCAGATATGCCATGACGTCATTCTGACCTATGGCGTCGTGCAAGGCACCAATCAATTGGGCGACTTTCAACGACCCGTTGGTGACGATATCGTGATAGGTGTTTTGTGCGCTCTGAGTCCAGTGCCAGGTGTCGGTGAAGGCTTTTATCTGGGCTTCGGACTCGACGCCGCCGTTTTCCTTGAACAGGATGTTGTAGTCTTTCTTGCTGTTGAACGGCGGGTCGAGGTATATCAGGTCTATGGAGTTGTCTGGGATATATTTGCGCAGGATTTCCAGGTTGTCGCCGTAGTATAGAACGTTAGTTTTTAATTTATCCATGTTACCCACCCCGAAACTGCTTGTATTTGATAAAACATGATTATACTCATATTGTCATTGCGAGGAGCTCCGATGTAATCGGGGCGACGTGGCAATCCCTTAGTTGAAGGCAGACCAATGAGATTGCTTCGCTTCGCTCGCAATGACAAAAGTGTGCTCGCAATGACAAAAAGTATGCTCGTAATGGCAACCCAAATAATTACTGACCGTGAAATCTGCCCATACATCATTTTCTATACCAGCACCATGTTGTTGCGGTGGATTACCTCGTCGCCGTACTCATAGCCGAGGAGCTTTGGTATATCCTCTGAATGTGCTCCGCGGATAGCCGTGACGTCTTTGGAGCTGTAGTTGGATATGCCGCAGCCGATGTGGACATCGTCTGTATCGTGGATATCAACCACATCGCCACGCTTAAATCTGCCTTCTACGTCAACTATCCCTGCCGGCAGCAGGCTTCTGTTTTGTTGCTTGAGTGCCTTGACAGCTCCG
>VGOF01000040.1 GCA_016875975.1 Chloroflexota bacterium
TAGAACTGCTTAAGGGAAAGACAGTTGGGATTATCGGGTTTGGCAGCCAGGGTCATGCTCATGCACAGAACCTGAGGGATAGCGGCTGTCAAGTAATTGTGGCTGAAGCAAAGGATACCGAAGGCTGGAAAGGTGCCAAGAAGTCTGGTTTTTTAGTTACCGATGCTACCGAGGTAGCCAAGAAGGCGGATATCATCGTCATGCTGGTCCCTGATACTTTGCAACCGAGGGTGTACCGGGAATCGGTTGAGAAGCAGCTATCGGCGGGTAAGATGCTGATGTTTGCCCATGGATTTAATATTCATTTCAATCAGATCGTGCCGCCTTCCAACGTTGATGTGACCATGATTGCTCCGAAGTGCCCAGGCCACATGCTGCGTCGGCTCTATACTGAGAACTCAGGCCCCCCAGCACTGATAGCAGTTCACCAAGATGCCTCAGGTAAGGCTAAGAACATAGCATTGGCCTATGCCAGGGGGATTGGCTGTGCCAAAGCTGGTGTTCTGGAAACGTCTTTTGCTGAAGAGACTGAGACCGACCTATTTGGCGAGCAGACAGTGCTCTGCGGTGGTGTTAGCTCACTGGTCAAAGCCGGGTTTGAGACACTGATTGAAGCTGGGTATCAGCCTGAAATCGCCTATTTTGAATGCTTTCACGAGCTTAAACTTATCGTTGACCTGATGTACCAGGGTGGGCTGAAGTTCATGCGCTATTCGGTAAGCGATACCGCAGAGTACGGCGACTACAGCCGTGGGCCACGAGTCATCAACGAGTTAGTCAAAGAGGAGATGCGACAAATCCTGGATGAGGTGCAGGATGGCAGCTTTGCCCGTGAGTGGATTCTGGAGAACCAGGCAGGGCGCCCAGTCTATAATGCACTGAAGCGGATGGAAGCTGAGCATGAGATAGAAATAGTGGGCGAGAAGCTCAGAGCTATGATGCCATGGCTGAAGCCCAGTGCTAAGAAAGCTTAGTATGGACAAAGTTGCAATTTTTGATACCACGCTGAGGGATGGGGAACAAGCGGCAGGAGCGGGGCTGAGTGCACAGGAAAAACTCCAGATAGCCCAGCAACTGGAGAGGCTTGGTGTCGATGTCATTGAAGCTGGCTTTCCCGTAAGCTCTCCTGGTGACTTCGAGGCAGTGCAGCTAATATCCAAAAAAGTGGAGAATTCGGCTGTGTGTGCCCTGGCTCATGCTAATCCTGAGGCTGTCGATGGGGCATGGGAAGCTATCAGGAAAGCGAAACGTCCGCGAATCCATGTCTTTTTATCGGCTTCGGATATTCACCTTTTTTATCAACTCAAGAGGACTCGGGAGGAGATTCTGCAGGTCTCTCGTGATATGGTGGCCCGTGCCAAGAAGTATACAGAAGATGTGGAATTTTCCCCTATGGATGCCAGCCGCACTGAGCCAGCCTATATTTACCAGATACTGGAAGCGGTGATTAAAGCTGGGGCTACCACGGTAAATATCCCAGATACTGT
Organism: Chloroflexota bacterium; assembly: GCA_016875975.1. GTDB lineage: Bacteria > Chloroflexota > Dehalococcoidia > GIF9 > UBA5629 > VGOF01. Next base: position 1,488 of record VGOF01000040.1, read on the forward strand.
GGGCTATGCGGTACCACAGGAATATGGCGACCTCATCACGGGCATACTGACCAATGTGCCTAATATAGGTAATACGGTTGTCAGTGTTCATTGTCACAATGACTTGGGGCTGGCGGTTGCCAATAGCCTTGAAGCCATAAGAAGGGGAGCTAGGCAAGTCGAGTGTACTATCAATGGTATTGGCGAACGGGCGGGGAATGCTTCTCTGGAAGAGATTGTCATGGCACTCAAGACCAGGAGCGATGCCTATGGCCTGACTACGAACATCGATACCACGCAGATTCATAAGACGAGCCGCCTGGTCAGCGAGCTTACTGGTTTTATCGTGCAGCCGAACAAGGCTATTATTGGTACTAACGCCTTTCGTCATCAGTCTGGTATCCACCAGGATGGTGTAATCAAGAAAGCTATTACCTATGAAATCATGGACCCCAAGACGATAGGTATTCCAGCTAGTAGCCTGGTTCTGGGCAAACTGAGCGGCAGGCATGCATTCCAAGAACGGTTGGCTGAACTCGGCTATGTGATTGAGGGTGAGGCTTTTAAGCACGCCTTTCAAGCCTTTAAGGAGTTGGCCGATAAGAAGCGTGAGGTTACCGACCGGGACATAGAGTCCCTCATTGAGGAGGAGCTTCGCACGGCTACTGAGATATATCACCTTGATCATATCGAGGTTACTTGCGGTGACCATAGCATCCCCACAGCCACGGTCAGGCTCATCGGTCCTAACGGCCAGGCTGTGGCAGATGCTGCGCTGGGTACCGGCCCGGTGGATGCTGTGTACGAAGCTATTAACCGCATAGTCAGAGTGCCCAACAAGCTCACCGAATTCACGGTAAAATCGGTGACTGAGGGTATTGACGCTATTGGCGAGGTGCTGATAAGGATAGAGAGCGACGGTGTTACTTATACGGGTCGTGGTGCCTCCACCGATATTATAGTAGCCAGTGCCAAGGCTTACATGAATGCGCTGAATCGGCTCCTGGCAGCTAAGAAGACGAGAAAGGATTGAGGCGCCCTGGATGCAGCTAGTTTTGTCACCAGTGGTGGAGATGGTGTTGCGGTTGCTTTTGGCAACAGTCCTTGGCGCTGCTATCGGCTATCAGCGGGAGCGGGCTAAGAAACCAGCCGGGCTGCGCACACACATCCTGATAGCTTTGGGCGCTGCGCTTTTTACCGTCGTTTCGGTTTTTGGATTTGGTGACTCAGCAGATGTGGCCAGGGTAGCTGCAGGAGTGGTGACGGGTATCGGTTTCATAGGCGCTGGCGTTATCTTCCGTGGCCTTCGTGGTAATAAAGGGCATGTCGTTGGACTGACCACTGCGGCAAGCATATGGGTCGCTGCGGCTATTGGGCTAGCGGCTGGTGTGGGGTTGTATTTGGTGGCAGTTCTGGTTACTGTTCTGGCTGTGGTGGTGCTTATGATTCCCAGGGTGCAGGGATAAGCTATAAAGTGAGGGTAATGACCTTTGACCTTAGCTGAGAAGATACTGGCTGCTCATTCAGGAAAAGACAGAGTCAGCCCTGGCGAGTTTATCAATGCCAGGGTTGATTTAGTATTGTCCAACGACATCACAGCCCCGCTGGCTATAAAAGAATTCCAGAGGCTGGGTGTGAACAAGGTTTTCGATTCGAAGAAGGTGGTGATGGTCCCCGACCACTTTTGCCCCAGCAAGGACATTCTCTCTGCTGAGCAAGCTAAGACTATGCGTGCATTTGCCCGTAGATATGGCTTGACCTATTTTGAAGTAGGAGCGATGGGCATTGAGCACGTACTGTTGCCAGAGTTAGGTCTGGTGTTGCCTGGAGATGTAGTTGTCGGTGCTGATTCGCATACATGTACCTATGGAGCTTTGGGGGCTTTTGCCACCGGTATGGGTTCAACGGATATAGCAGTGGCAATGGCTACCGGCGAGATATGGATGAAAGTGCCACCGACAATCAAGCTCGTTTACCATGGCAAGTTGGGCAGGTGGGTTGGTGGCAAAGACCTAATCCTATACACTATCGGTGATATCGGAGTTGATGGAGCGCTTTACTCGGCCATAGAGTTTGCTGGTGAAGCGATTTCTGCTTTGTCTATGGATGGGCGCTTCACCATGGCAAATATGGCTATTGAAGCTGGGGGCAAAGCCGGTATCTTTAGGGTTGATAAGGAGACTCTGAAGTACCTCAAGTCCAGGGCCAAGCGTCCTTATCAGATATATGAACCTGATATCGATGCCGAATACGCTAAGGTCATTGACTACGATATTTCCAAGGTTGAACCACAGGTAGCTTTTCCGCACTTGCCTTCAAATGTGAAGGCGATAAGCAAAGTGGGTGACATAAAGGTAGACCAGGTGGTGATTGGCAGTTGCACCAATGGACGGTTGGATGACCTTAGGGCAGCGGCCAGAGTGATGAAAGGGCGAAAGATTAATTCTAATCTGAGATGTATCATCATCCCGGGCAGTCAGCGGGTTTATCTTGATGCATTACGTGAAGGGTTGATTGAGATATTTATCAAAGCGGGGGCCGTGGTGAGTACGCCTACTTGTGGCCCGTGCCTCGGTGGTTACATGGGAGTCCTGGCTGCGGGTGAAAAATGTGTCTCTACCACTAATCGGAACTTTGTGGGTAGGATGGGTAGCCCCAAGTCTGAAGTCTATCTGGCAAACCCCGCTGTGGCTGCTGCCAGTGCAGTCATGGGTAAGCTGGGCAGCCCTGACGAGGTTGTCGGTTAGGCGATTGTGCAAATAGCTCTAAATCAGGAGAAAGAATATGTTCTGGGATAAAGTATATGGCGACAGCGGCCAAGTCTGGGGAGATAAACCCAGCGAACTGGCTGTTGCTGCCGCGAGTTACCTGCGGAAACAGAAGTTGGACGAGCAGCCACTAGCGGTGCTGGACATCGGCTGCGGCTATGGCAGGGATGCGCTGTACCTGGCTGCCAACCTCCGGTGCGCAGTTTTAGGTGTCGATGCCTCAGAAAAGGCCATAGAGATTGCGACCCGGGCAGTGCCACGTGAGCACAAGGAAAGAGTGAAGTTTCAGAAGTGTAATTTCGTCGAATTGGACCACGAGAAGTACGATATCGTCTTTGCTTCTCATCTGTACCATTTGTTGAAAGACGACGAGCGCAAAAGGCTGAGGCGAATTATGGGAAGAATGCTCAAACCGGATGGGTTGTTGTTTCTGAGTACGCTGTCGGTAAAGGACCCTGAGCACTACGGAAAGGGCGACCCTGTGCCAGGCGAGGCTAATTCGTTCTATGATGAAACATATCTTCATTTTTGTACCAAGGAAGAGTTGATAGGCGACTTTGACTTCCTGTACATGAAGGAAATATACGAGCATGAGTTCTATGAACCTCGTGCCACGGGTGTGACTCATCACCATGTTTCATGGATACTTGCTGGGGAGCATGTGGCTACCCAGCCTGATATAGAATGATTGACTTTGTTCTTTGTGAGATGTCCTTTGTCCCTTGCTCTGCCTGGGAGGTGAAAGTTTGAAGCTGAAGGGAAAAGTCCATAGGTATGGTGCCAATGTAGATACGGATGCCATTATCCCGGCTCGCTATTTGAGTCTGTCCGAACCTGATGAGCTGGCAAAGCATTGCATGGAGGACATGGATGCTGGGTTTCTGGACAGAGTACAGGCTGGAGATATCGTGGTGGCAGATAGTAACTTCGGCTGCGGCTCGTCTAGGGAACATGCGCCTCTAGCTATCAAGGCTGCTGGCATATCCTGTGTGATTGCCAAGAGCTTTGCCCGTATTTTCTTTCGTAATGCCATTAACGTTGGCTTGCCCTTGCTTGAGTGTGCTGAGGCCGTAGACAGCACTGAAGCAGGGGACATGCTTGAAGTCGATTTAAACATCGGCGAAATAAGGAATACTACGAAAGGCAAGACTTTTATGGCCAAACCATACCCCGAATTTATGATGGGGATAATAGATGCCGGCGGGTTGGTGGAGTATACCAGGAAGAAGCTGAGTAGGAGGTCTTAGGTGCAATTCGAGATTGCGGCATTGCTTGGTGATGGTGTTGGCCCTGAGGTGGCTACAGAGGCCATCAAAGTGCTGGAAGCTGTGGGCGAGAGGTTTGGACATGACTTTAAATTTCACTATGGGTTGGTGGGTGGCGCTGCCATTGATGCTACTGGCGTTGCTCTAGCAGATGAGACGTTGCAGATGTGCAAGGGCTGTGATGCGGTGCTGCTAGGAGCCGTTGGCGGCCCCAAGTGGGATGACCCGCAGGCAAAGGTTAGACCTGAAGATGGGCTACTGGCGTTGCGTAAGGAGTTGGGGCTGTTTGCTAACCTGCGGCCAGTGAAGGTGTTGCCGATGCTGGTCGATTCCACAAACCTCAAGCCTGACGTGGTGAGGGGTGTAGACCTGGTGGTTGTGCGCGAGCTTACCGGTGGCCTGTATTTTGGCCAGCCCAAGAAGCGGTGGCAGACGGCTGAGGGCAGGTTTGCCGTGGACAGCATGCTTTACTCTGATAGGGAAATCGAGCGTATTATGAGAGTGGGCTTCGAGATGGCACGCACCAGACGGAAGAAGCTGACTTCGGTGGATAAGGCTAACGTTCTCGAATCTTCACGCCTGTGGCGGCAGGTTGCCATCGAGGTATCTGCTGACTATCCGAATGTAGAACTGGACCACATGCTGGTAGATGCCTGTACCATGCGCCTGATACAGAAGCCAGCCTATTTCGATGTTGTGGTCACTGAGAACACCTTTGGTGATATTATAACTGATGAAGCCTCTATGCTGGCAGGTTCTATGGGCATGTTGCCCTCTGCCAGTCTGGCTGGTATTCCCAAAGGTGGTGTGTCAAAGGCATATGGGCTGTATGAGCCTATACATGGCAGCGCCCCCAGCAGGGCGGGTCAGAATATTGCGAATCCCATAGCTACAATACTAAGTACTGCCATGATGCTGCGCTATTCCTTCAACCTGGCAATGGAAGCTGATGCCGTGGAAAAGGCAGTGATTGCTGTCTTGGAGGAAGGCTATCGTACCTATGATATAATGGAGCCTGGTAAGAATAGGGTGGGGACGAAAGAGATGGGCAGCCTCATTACCCAGAAAATCCTCAGTTAGGGAGCAGTTGAAACTATGCCGCAGGTTCAACTCTATGATACTACCCTCAGGGATGGTGCCCAGCAGGAAGGTATCTCCTTTTCCATTGCCGACAAACTGAAGATTACCCAGAAGCTGGACGAGTTGGGTGTCCATTTCGTTGAAGGTGGCTGGCCTGGGGCTAATCCCAAGGATACAGAATTCTTCAGTAAGGCCTGTCACCTGGAGTTGAGCCATGCAATACTGGTTGCCTTTGGAAGCACCAGGCGTTGTGATACCCGGGTAACCAAGGACGCTGGACTTCAAGCCTTGCTCGAAGCCAGGACCAAGGTAGTTACCATTGTGGGCAAGAGCTGGGATTTGCATGTAACTCAGGTGCTGGAGACCACGCTAGAAAACAACCTGCGCGTTATCGCCGAGTCTGTTGATTACCTGAAATCGAATGGACTTGCTGTCTTTTTTGATGCCGAGCATTTTTTCGATGGCTATAAGGCGAACTCGGAATATGCTCTTCAGACGGTTGAAGCTGCGGCTAAAGCAGGTGCCGATTGCGTGGTGCTGTGCGATACCAACGGTGGTGCTTTGCCCTCCGAGGTGGCTGCTGCTATCGGAGCAATCAAAAAAGCCGTAGCTGTTTCCCTTGGTTTTCATGGTCATAACGATGGTGAACTGGCGGTGGCAAACTCATTGGTCGCCGTTCAGTCTGGTGTGGTGCAAATACAGGGGACGATAAACGGCTACGGTGAGCGTTGTGGTAATGCCAACCTCTGCTCTATTATCCCCGCTTTGAAGCTGAAGCTGGGCATAGACTGTATTTCTCAAGCACAGCTCTCCAAGCTTACTGAAGTCTCCCATTTTGTGGCTGAGGTGGCGAATCTGGCTCTTTCTAACCATCTTCCTTATGTGGGTGCCAGCGCTTTCGCGCACAAAGGCGGGCTACATGTCTCAGGCATTATGAAGTGGGAAGAGAGCTATCAACATATTAATCCAGAGATGGTTGGCAACCGTCCCAGGGTAGTGGTTTCTGAGCTTTCAGGCAAAGGAAACATCGTTTACAAGGCAAGGCAGCTAGGAGTGGAACTGACTGCTAAAGGCAAAGAGGCGCGCGCAATATTGGAGCAGATTAAAGAGCTGGAGAGTCGTGGTTTCCAATACGAGGGTGCTGATGCCTCTTTCGAGTTGCTGCTGCGGCGGGCGCAGCCTGACTATAAGCCCCCCTTTGAACTGGTGGATTTTATGGTGGTGGTGGAGAGGCATCGTCGGCTTCCTTCCAGGGGGGGCGAGGCTGTGGTGCTATCTGAGGCTACGGTCAAGGTAAAGGTGGAGGACCGCATAATCCATACTGCCGCTGAGGGTAATGGCCCTGTAAATGCGCTGGATGCGGCTTTGCGCAAGGGCTTACTTGAATTCTATCCTGGTCTGGCTACTGTGGAGCTTGTCGATTATAAAGTGCGCATCTTGGAGGAAAGCTCTGGGACTGCTTCACAAGTTCGGGTATTGATTGAATCGAGCGATGGGCATACGCAGTGGAGGACGGTGGGCAGCTCTACCAATATAATAGAGGCCAGTTGGCTGGCCCTGGCTGACAGTATGGAGTATTTCCTTATCAAGCGGAATACCACTTCTTAGTTTTCAGCTTTCCACTGTACTGTAAGGATACCGTGACTGTGAGTGAGGAGATTGCAGTTGCCTGATAACTATGCCTGTCGCAATGATGAGCGCAGGGTGGTGATGTTTGCTGGCAAAGGTGGAGTGGGCAAGACCACCTGTGCTGCGGCTACCGCATTGCACCATGCTTTGCTGGGCAGGCGGACGCTGATAGTGTCTACTGACCCAACTCCTTCTTTGTCTCATATCTTTGAAGTAGGGCGAACCCCGAGGGCAAATAAGGTTCCCCAGAACCTGCGCGTTGAAGAGATTGGCGTAGATAGGGTCAAGCAGATGTGGGATGAGAAGTTTGGTCGCGAGGTATATGAGGTCTTCTCCTCTTTTGTGGACATCGGGTATGAGGAGTTCGTTGAGTTCGTCACCGAGGTGTTGCCGGGCATGAGGGATGAGTTCATGGTGGACTACATTCGGGAGTTGGCTCTGAAGGCTGAATATGAGAAAGTGGTGTGGGATACCGCGCCGTTGGGCCAGACACTGGGACTGCTGAACATGCCGTCGATGTTAGGAAAGCATTTGAAAACAGCTCCTCGCATTTATTCCAGGCTAAAACTTGGGGCAGACAGCAGACGGTCGGTACTGGATATTATCAAGGGGTGGGAGGAGCTATCCGGTACTGATATGGAGTTCTTGCGACACCAGGTGGAGTTCGTAATCGTTACCATTCCTGAGGCGTTGGCCGTTGAGCAGCTTGATGACATATTTGCCGAGTTCGACAAGCATCAACTGATGATAGGACGGCTGGTGGTCAATAATGTGATAAAGGACACTAGTTCTGAATTCCTGGTGACTAAAGCCAGGCAACAAAGGGAATACATCGATTTGTTGCAGAGCCGTTATCCTGACCTGGAGAAAGTGGAACTGCCTATGTTTCCTCGCGAGATAAAGGGCATAGACCGGCTAAAAGATGTAGGCAAAAGCCTGTTTCAAAACGGAGAGTGACCGGCAGGTCACCGGTCACTCTGTTACCTGTCCAGAATTGGCTTTCTTACTATTTTTCTCGCTTGATGATGGTGGCTGCGCCCTGACCACCGCCGATGCAGGGTGATGCCAGGCCGTAGGTGCCGTTTTCCTCGTTCAGGATTCTGGCCAGCGTGCCGACCAACCTGGTGCCGGTAGCTCCAAGCGGATGGCCTATGGCGATAGCGCCGCCTTTAACGTTGACCTTCTCAGGGTCGATGCCAAGCTCCTTTATGGCATAGAGAGGCACGATAGCGAAAGCCTCGTTCAATTCCCAGAAATCGATGTCTTTGACCTGCAGTCCGGCGTGCTTCAAGGCTGCTCTGGCAGCGGGCACAGGTCCCGCACCCATGATGGTGGGGTCAACGCCAGCCCAGCCCATGGATACTACGGAGGCTAAGGGTTTGAGTTTGTATTCCTTGGCTTTTTCTCTGGACATGAGCATCATGGCTGTGGCGCCGGCGTTGAGTGGCGAGGCGTTGCCCGCTGTTATGTTGCCATCAGGTTTGAAGGCCGGTTTTAGCGGTGCCAGGCCTTCTAAGGTTGTGTCCTCGCGGATGCTCACGTCATAGTCCACCACCTTCTTTGAGCCATCAGGAAGCGTTACTTCTATGGGCAGAATCTCGCCTTTGAAGAATCCTTCCTTCAGTGCCTTAGCGGCTCTCTGATGGCTGCGTACTGCCCACTTGTCCATGTCTTCTCGCGTAAGGCCGCTGATGGAGAACAGCTTTTCTGCCGTCATGCCCATGCTCATGCTGGTCATATAATCGTATTTCTTGAATCGTGGGTCGTTGAAAAGTAAATTGCTGGGTCTTGATATGATTTGGCTGGGGTCAATGCCTGGTCCAGGCATGGGGACGTGGGTCATGTGCTCAATGCCGCAGGAGATAACAACGTCCGAGTATCCCAGCATAATCTCCATGGCACCGTTGTGAATGGTAGACATGGAGGAGGCGCATTGGCGGTCGACACCCTGGGCTGCCACGCTGAAAGGCAGCTCGGCCAGGAATGTGATGTTCCTCCCGCCGTACATGAATTGCTCACCCCAGGGTTGAGCACAGCCAAGCAGCAGCTCATTGATATCTTCAGGCTTTACTTTAGTACGCTTGAGTATTTCCTTGATGAGCATGGCTGCTGC
>VGOF01000041.1 GCA_016875975.1 Chloroflexota bacterium
CAGGAGCTTCGGCCTTTTCCATGGCCTGGTCGCACCGCATCAGTAATGGCTCCTCATTTGCTCTTGCCTTCGGCCTCCTTCAGCATCTTCAGGAATTCCTCTTCGCTGAGTATTGTAGTGCCCAGGGACTGTGCCCGCGCCAGCTTGGAACCGGGGTCGGTGCCCACCACCAGGTAGTTGGTCTTGCGGGTAACATCCGACCCGGCCTTGCCTCCCAGGGCTTTTATCCTGACCTCCGCCTCCGGGCGCGGGGAGACATCCAGCCTGCCGGTGATGACGAACTCCAGCCCCGCCAGCGGCAGGTCTTTGGCTTTTGTCTTTTTCTCCTCGAGCCTGACTCCAGCCTGCCTCAGCTTCTCGATGATGCGCTGGTTTTCCTTTTGGCGGAAGAAGGCCAGTACGCTGTCAGCAATTTTGGGGCCGATTGAGGGTATTTCCAGCAGTTTTTCCATGGGCGCCTGGGCAAGTTCATCTATGCTGGAGAAGTGCTCCACCAGCAAGTCCGCCGTCTCGCTGCCGATTTGAGGGATGCCCAGAGCAAAAACAACTCGTGCCAGCGGTCGCTCCTTGCTGGCTTCGATGGACTTCAACACGTTGGTGGTGCTCTTGTCTGCCATCCGCTCTAGATTCACCAGTTGCCCCTTGGTCAGGTAATAGAGGTCAGCAGCGTCCTTGACCATGCCGGCTTCAAACAAAGCCTGACACAGTTTTTCGCCCACTCCTTCAATGTCCATAGCCCCGCGGCTGGCGAAGTGCTTTATCTTTTCCAGCGCCTGGGCGGGGCAGGCAGCATTGGTACAGCGATGCATAGCCTCGCCTTCGGGCTTTATCACCTCAGCACCGCACACCGGACACCTCTTGGGCATGTGGAATATCTCCTCTTTGCCGGTGCGGCGGCTGGGGATAGGCCCTACGATTTCGGGGATGACCTCGCCGGCACGCTGGATGATGACCCAATCGCCGATGCGGATGTCCTTGCGGTGGATGTCCTCTTCATTGTGCAGCGCAGCCTGCTTGATGACCACGCCGCCTACCTGCACCGGCTCCATGATGGCATAAGGATTGAGGCTTCCTGTACGTCCCACATTGATGCCGATATCCAGCAGCCTGGTGGTTCCCTGCGTAGCCGGAAATTTGTAGGCGATAGCCCAGCGCGGCTCGCGCCCCACATAGCCAAGCTCATCCTGATAGGCGATGCGGTTTATCTTGACCACCACGCCATCAACATCGTAAGGCAAAGTCTCCAGCCTGTCCAACCAGTGCTTGTAATAGGTTTTGACCTCATCCAGAGTCTTGCATAAGGCGTTATTGGGGTTTATCTTAAAGCCTAACGACCTCAGGTATTGCATGATTTCCCAGTGGGTCTCCGGCATTGCCTTACCCTCAGCCCAGCCCAGCCCATAGATGAAGATGTCCAGTGGTCTCTGCGCCGTGATACGGGAGTCGAGCTGCCTCACCGAGCCGGCAGCCGCATTCCGGGGATTGGCGAACAGCGGCAGGCCTTCCTTCTCGCGCTCCTGGTTGAGCTTTTTCAGGCCAGCCTTTGGCAGATAGACTTCGCCTCTGACCTCGAACCGCCGGGGAGCATCTTTGGACACAGAGAGCGGTATGCTGCGGACGGTCTTCAGATTCTGGGTGATGTTTTCGCCACGGAAGCCATCGCCACGGGTAGCTCCCACCTCCAGCAATCCATTTACGTAGGTCAGAGCCACAGCCAACCCGTCCATTTTCAGCTCGCAGACAAAATCGGTCTGCCGACCACCCAGCAGGTTGGAAGCCCGCTTATACCAGGCATCCAATTCATCATCATCGAAGGCATTGGCCAGGCTGAGCAGCGGCTGCGGATGCTCTACCACGCCAAAGGCTTCCAGTGGTGCAGCACCCACGCGCTGTGTGGGCGAATCCGGGGTGATTAGCTCGGGGTACTCATCCTCCAGCTTCTGTAGCTCGCGCATGAGCTGGTCGTACTCAGCATCGCTAATCTCAGGGCTGTCGAGCACATAGTAGCGGTAGTTGTGGTGGTTGAGCAGCTCTCGGAGCTTCTGTACCCTTTGCTTTGCCTCAGCCAAGCCAGCCATAGTCTCAATCATAGTATAGCATGGTCAAATTGACAACTGATTCTATAAAGTGCTATTTTGACACATCATTAACCCCGCTTTCGATGTGAAGCATGGCATCCAAGAAACCGACTTCCCAAGCCACACTCCCTAAACGCAACCGCCGAATAATAGCTGACGAATCCCAGTGTGCCGGCTGCATGACCTGTGTGTTGCGTTGTTCCTTCACCAAGGATGGCGACTTCAATCTGTCTACTTCTCGGATACAGGTGAAAAAGCTGGTGGGCAAGGAGAACGAATACCAGATAATCTTTAGCAAAGACTGCGATGCCTGCGGCGTCTGCGCCGTATATTGTCCCTATGATGCTTTGACCAGGGTGAAAGTAGAGGAGAAAGTCTGAATGGCACTGCCAGGCTATGCCGGGAATATCCTTCATGTTGACCTCACCAGCGGCAAAATCAGGAAGCAGTCGCTGGATGCCAATTTGGCACATACTTACATCGGCGGCGCTGGCATCAACAACAAGTTGGCTTATGACTTGATACCACCCGATGTAGAGCCACTTTCTCCGCAAAATGCCATCATCATCGGCACCGGCCCCTTCAACGGCACCATGATACCCGGCTCGTCCGAGGTTATGGTGACTCACAAGGCGCCGCTCAACGGCGCTTTCCCACATACCAACGGCGGCGGCTATTTCAGCCATTTTCTAAAGTCCTCTGGCTATGACCACGTGGTAATCACTGGACGTTCCGCTAAGCCGGTGTACCTCAAGATACACGATGACAGCGTGGAGCTGTGCCCTGCCACAGGCCTCTGGGGTAAGGATGTGTTCGAGACCACGGACATGCTACGCAAAAAACACGAACCCTGCAGTGTGATACCTATCGGCCAGGCGGGCGAAAACCTGGTCAATATCTCGGTGACGCAGATAGACAAGGGAGGCACCTTAGGCTCTACCGGCCTTTGCGCCGTTATGGGTTCCAAGAACCTCAAGGCAATAGCGGCTATGATGGGGACTAAGAGTATCACCGTGGCGCATCCCAAGCGGTTGCGCAAGGCGGTGGACGAGCTTTGGGAAAGAATAAAGGAATACCACCTGCGGGGGGATTTACTGAAGGGCGGCGCCTTTGCCATGACCGCAAGCTGGGCAATCCCGGTGCTGGCAAAGAACTCGTCAACGCTGGTGCCCTTTCCACCGGAAATTAAAGAGTTGCAGGATGAGATTTACAAGCTGCACCAGAAGAGCCGCAAAAAGGTAGCTTGCATCACCTGCCCCATGTGCGACAAGGACCGCGTCGATTTACTGGAAAAGGGTGTGACCACCTATGATACGGCGATATTTGCCGCCTCAGCCATCATGACTGCTTCCGCTGCCTATGGACACCGCGCAGAGGGCTCGCCGCTGGACAGGTATGCCGATGCCTTACATTTCTTCGATGTTACCAACCGCTACGGCATCGATAGAGTTTATAGCCTGCAGGGCTTGGTGGACTTCGTGGTCACGCTGTACGAAGATGGCATTATCACCAAAGGGGACACCGGCGGTATAGTGCTGGACAGGAGCATGGATACCCTGCTAAAGCTGGCGGAGATGGTAGCCTTCAAGAAGGGCTTTGGCGATGTCCTGGCCGATGGCATTGTGGCCGCTGCCCGCAGAATTGGCAAGGGCGTGGAGAAATATGTTCAGAATGTAATCAAGGGACAATTTCTCTTTGGCGACCCCCGGATGACCGGCTTAGGCCCCATGCAGTTTGAGATGATGGTGTATCCCGGTCGGCCGTTGGGAGTTGCGGCAGCCATGGGTGCCCCCTCGTATAGCCCTGGCTGGCCTGTCAAGGAACTGCTGAAACAGGCCAACCGCTGCGGAATGCCGGAGGAGGACATCAAGCGCATCTACACCGAGGACTCGTTTAACGTGGGGCGGATGGCCAAGCACGGCGAGGACTTTTTCAATCTGTTCAATATGTTCGGACAGTGTCATCGGCTCTACATCTCGCGTTTCTACAGCATGGATATCTTCGCCGAGTTGTACTCGGCTGTGACCGGCGTGGAGGTAACGCCTGCTGACCTCAAGAAGACCAGCGAGCGTGTTTGGAACTTGTGGAAGGTGCTCAACTATAAAGCTGGCTTCGACCGCAAGGCTGATGAGCCACCCGATATCTGGTTCCAGCCTCTAAAAGCACCCGACAAAGAGTATACGCTGAAGGACTACTTCCTCAAGAAAGAGCTGACGCGGCAGGATGTGGATGGGATGCTGGACGACTACTACGACGAGCACGGCTGGGACCCCAAGACCAGCCACCCCACTGAGGAGAAGCTAAAAGAGCTGGGGCTGAATAGTCTGGTTTCGTAGGTTTTAACGCACGTAGTGCAACCCCTCCTATAGGAGACAACCGTGAGACCCTTCGCTATCGCTCAGGGTGACAATGACGCAACAGTCATTGCGAGTCCTTCCGCTGAAGGACGAAGCAATCTCCGCATGACACCAATACTCGCCCAAGTAGAGACCGCCACGTCCCGATTGCATCAGGACTCGCGGTGACACCTGAGTGCAACGTTCTTCTCTTATGACCCTCCATGGTCGCTTTGGCTGGGCGAATCCTCACGCGGAAGGATGAAGCCCCGCGCTTCCCCAAAACTACCCATACTCCGTCTTTGCAGGATAATGACCGCAGGGCTAACGCATGATAGGATGAGACCCGAAGGTGTCTGCCATCTGTATTATTAAGGACAGAAGGTCAAGCGTACACCTGGCCGGGGAGAGAACAATTATCTTTTGACGAACTTAGCAATAACCCCCGAAGGATGGTAGAACATGTAGTAACTCCAACCAGACAAAGTAGCATCAACCGCTTTTTCAATTGTACTGAAGGGCCCCCTTATTGAGTTGTTGAAGTTAGAATCAATCGTGTAGAAAACGTCGTTTTCGGTGAACAAACACACTACGTGACCTATTTGATATGTCTGGGGATTATTTGCTCCCAAACCACAGGCGGCTTTCTTGCCTGCGAACAAATCAAAATTGTCGAATTTGTAACCACTATTTAGCAGGCAATAAAACGCGAATCCAGCTTGCCCGCTGCACACACCGCTCCTCTTTTCGAAAACCGTTCGCGGGTATTCATAAATGAGTTTCCCGGTTGCCAGCATTTTCCCCCATAATTGATGGTCATAACGAAAATTAATTTGCATATATGTTGATACCAGCACTGGTGAATTCAACCTGTTGGCAACTTCATCGAAATCTTCCCACTTATCAGATTGATATCTCTTAGACGTTGCTGCATCTTTCCATGCAGCATCTAATAATTTTCCCACAGAATAGTTTTCCAGAGGATTGTCAACTGGACTATCAAAATCCCTATCATAAGCAATCCATAATAAAGCTTCCAAGAGTGCGCAATATTGTCTCTCATCTCTTATACCTTCGTTGAGCATTGACTCAATGACTGCTCTATATTTTGGATTGTCTGCCAAAACAAGAATATCTTCAACAGCTTCCAAATCCTTCTCATCTATCCTTGAATATTTCTCCATTGAAAGATCTGGCAATTTTAAAAGTTCATCATAAATTTCTGGAACATTTTGATCTGCTTCAGGATGAAGTGTCATCAAGTCTACAAAGCCTTGCTCGTTTTTATCCATCACTCCGTCTTCATCCAGTCTAGCCAAAACAGGTAAATAAACACCAAGTCCTTTATCTAAAGCATATTTCACAACAGGATTCTTCTTATTAGGATCAGTCCCATATTTGAGCTCGTCCCTATAACCAAGTCCATCCCCATCAGCATCATTTGGATAAATACTAATCTTTCCATCAGCCTTAGTTTCATTTTTCTTATCTTTTGCTACTACGCTAAATGCATATTCTCCAGGACTAAGTTTGAGACTAGTCTCCCAAGTAGAATTTTCACCTTCTGCTTTTTCACTATAAGTCTTTGTCAAAGGTACAATAGTTCCATCACCAAACTGTAAATAAACCGTTTCAACTTTTCTATTATCATAAACATCTACTTTTAAGTTGGCATCTTCACCTTCCACAACCCATCTATCTGCTTTCCATTCTTGAATAACCGGAGGAATCTCATCTTTAGCGCAGCCAACCGCTGAAGAAGCAAGCAGGACCAGGGTGATACCGGAGAGTAGTACTCTGCTGACAATTCGTTTTGATTTGCTCATCATGCCACCTCTTTACGTGTCTGTGCTGTGGGAAGAAGTGTAACTGTGTCCAGTTTATACCTGATGGTGTAGATTTGGCAAGGTGCTTTGTCATTTCACTGCTAGTTACCCGCCCACGGGTCCTTTCCGTGAAGGATGGGTGGCAGCTTTGTCTGATGCACGGAAATTCAGTGCCACCTGAAGGCAGGTAGTAACCACAAAACGAGCGACGAATCACGCCTGCTGCCTCTCACCTCTAACCTCCCTCTTCCCGCCTTCTGTTCACCAGCACCATCACCGCAATCACGGTAACATTGCCCAGCACATTCAGCAGGAACATCGCCAGCACTACCTGCAGCAACTGGTCTGACATCTGTTGTTCTGGTTGCACCGTCTTGGGCATTCTCTCAGTAGTGAAGCTGAATACCGAACTGGGCTGGCCAGGATATGGCCTGACCGGCGTCACTTGCCAGAAGTAGCTTCTCCCGTAATCCAGCTCCCCCCGATATTCAAACGCAGTACTCGCCACAACCTCATCCACCAAAACCCTGTGCAGCGCGGAATCTTCTGCCAGCACAAACCTGGATTCTGTCACCCCCTTGAACGGCGTCCAGGAAAACGCCGCCGATGACACCGATACACTACGGCTACAGTGAACTGGCCGCAGCGCCTGAACCCCAACTTGCGACGCTGCCACGGGTACCCCAGGCCCCACGGAGAAGCTGCGTTCATTGGACCACCAACTGCGGATTCTCTGCCCCGTGGCCGCCTCCCTAACCCTTATCCGATAGTAATAGGTTGTGTTTGTCTCGGGCAATATACCAGGGATAATCCTGTACGTCGGCTGGGTAGTGAGAGATGGCTGATAGTACGGATTGTTCGCCGGCTCTGCTTCAGTAACACGCAGGCTGAAGTCCTCGTCCCTGGCCACCTCGATTTCATAGGCAGACGCCAGAGACAGTTGCTCCCACTTGAGGTCTATCTCCTGGTTCCGGCCGCTTACCGGGTCATAGTTCAACGTCACCCCTTGAGCAGGTTCATTCAGCTTCGGACTGCTCCTGGCCAACGTATCGGTGAAAGCCCAGAGACGCCCTTGCGCCGGCGGGCTGTAGGCGCGAGCATCGATAGCCCACAATGTTGTCTGTGAAATAGCCAGGGCATTAGGTTCGGCACTGAATCGGACTCCAGCAGTCAGCCCCGTTGTCAACGAGTCCCAGTACACTCCCGGCTTGGGTATGCCACTACGCGGGTACAAAGTGCGATCAATCCCACTGGCAGCCGTAAAGAAAGCGCCGTAGAGTGCACCACCATCGCCCAATGCCATGCCATAGAAGCTATTGTTTGCAGGTGCCATATCATCCCACTCATAGCTGGTGCCTATCGCCCATCGATACATGCCACCGCTGTCGTCAGCAACGTAGATAATCCGATTTCTGTTGAAATAAGTGTCAAAAGCCACGTGTCTGTTGCCGTTGCTGGGCGTTTGCTCGATTATCTTTGTCCAGTTTCGCCCGCCATCTGCCGAGTAAGCAGCGGGCGATACTGAACTTGTAGCAGCACCCGCCAGGACATAGTCGCCATAAACAGCAATGGTATGCGCCGCAGCTAGGGTTGAATCCGTACCTTTAGACCATATCCAACCTTTGGAATAGCTACCATGTCGAACCTGGCCATCAGCCCGTAGCACCAGCAACGTCTGGCTATCGGCTGCCACCATGTCTTGTATAATGAATCCAGGTATGCAGCTATACCAAATCTGGCCACTGTCCGTAGAGCGTCGGACCGTGTCAGTGCCCTGGTTGCCCCAGAATACAGTGGCCCCATCCTTTGTCTCCGGAGCCAGCCGCAGAATAGGTGATTCTCCCATCACGCACAACACCCGCTCCCAGGTCTGACCCAGAAACGGGCTTTGGCTGCGCCACACGCTGTCGAAGCCGGTGTCGTTGACCGTAGCCAAGTAGAGCGTCGATTCGTCGTAAGCAGGAAACACGCTCTTCAGCCAGTTGACGCCAGTATCGATAAGACCTATCTGATTCCACGACAGGCCGTCGTCCCTGGTGATGGAGATTGCCGATTCATCCATGTCCTGGCTATCCCAGGCAGGGTCATGCGGATTTGCCCACTTCTGCGGCGTATCGCGGTTTCCCGAGCTGGTGCCGCCATAGGCCACAGAGCCATCAGAAATCCAGGCAAGCTGGACATTGGCATAACCATGGTTGCCTCCTCCAGTAGGCGGTTTCAGCGACAGACTCCATATGGGGCACGATTCCAGGGGATTATGGCAAATCCAGACCCGCCCGGCAGCTTCGGAAGCGGTTGCTCCCACTTCGCCCACCAAAAGCTTTCCTTTCTTGCTATCCCCATGATAAGCGATGGTGCTTATCCGAGCCTTGCTGCCACATCCTGGTATCTTCATCCTGGTGACCAATGTGTCGTTAAACCGATAGACATCGTCCAGGATTTGGCTAATCCCTTGCGCCTTCCCGTTAGAATCATAGCTGGCGAAAATGACCCGCCTTTCCGGCGACGTTCCCAGGAAATCGCCGGGCAGGTCGATGTCACCAGTAATAATCCAGTTCTCCCCGCTGCCAGTACCACCGCTCTGGTCCGGCGTGCACATCTCCACTGGCCAGTTGACATCTAGATTCCAGCGACTGGTGTTAGCCGCCACATCCCGATAGCCCAGGTGGATAAAGGTACGTTGCGTGGTCGAGGCCATCGCTACCAGGCTGAAATCAGTCGTATAGTTGGGCGAACAGGCAATGGCAATCACGTCACCCATGCTAAAGCCCTGCGCCTTCCAGCCGCCTAAGCCAGGATAAGTCAGGATGTAGATCTCCCCCTGGCCATTGCCATCCGCCGGGTTGCGGCTGCAGACAATAACATCATGCACCAGGCCGCCACTTAGCTGGTAGCCTGGAGAAACAGCGATATCCCCAATCTGTTCACCTCCGCCATAGACCCAGGGGATAGCCCCGGTATAATACCAGGTAGTGCCGCCATCGTCTGAAAGGTAAACCTCCCGGCGTATGGTATTAGCAGCATTCATGCATACTACCACCACCAGGTTGGGGTCGTCGGGCGCCACTGCGACGTCCGTGACTGGAAATGTCGGCGGAGGTATGGCTGCCAATAGATACTGAGTAGCCTTTGGGCTCCAGTTCACGCCGCCGTCGGTGCTCCTCCACAGGCCAGGTACCACCACTGGGCCAGAAGAAGCTTTAGGAATGTCGATGGCATACAGCGTCTTTCCATCCGAAGCCACGGCCAGGGCATTAACTTCGCTGGGGGAGCGAATATCATGCCTTTCAGCAAAGCTGCCAGGCGTTTCAATGGTCGTCCATTTCAACACCGCCGAATCCGGAGGAGAAGCAAGAACAGTCGCCGACAACGCAGGAAAGGCCAACAGGCAGGCCAGGCAGACTAACGTCACAGTAGCGCCATAGAACCTCGTCATGCACATCAGTTTTCAGCCGCGCGGTTGGCAGGGATGAATGTCCTACGTGTCACCCGTCTTAGGATGACCGTTTTTGTTTATAACTGCCCTAATATGCTGGGACTATCACCTTATCTAAGCAGTTGTTACTTTCGTTGCTCTCTTTGGTACTATCTTCAACATCCACGCAGACAGTGACCCAAAAGCCAGGAGGCAAAATCATCATGTTGAGAGGCCCGGATTTGTACAGGTAAAAAGCTCCGCTTTTGACCGCCCCCGCAGGCACGGGCTCCAGGTAGTCCTTGGACTGCTCTAAACCACCAAAGTAGAGGCGAGTGATACCACCTGCTGATTCCGCCAATCCTGCGTTCATCACTCTATAGTAGATGACTTCTCCCTCCAGCCAGACATCAACAACCTTGAGGTCTGCGCCTCCTGCCCCCGGTGTCAGGCTTACCGTGACCGTGACGGTGCTGGTGCTGCTGCCAGCACTGTTTGTAGCGGTCAGCGTAAATGTG